>JAENXB010000127.1 GCA_016649785.1 Flavobacteriaceae bacterium | reverse complement strand
GCGGTTTCCAGGGATTTTTAGGTTGGTATATGGTAAAAAGTGGGTTGATAGACAGACCAGATGTAAGTCATTACAGACTGGCCGCACACCTTACCACCGCATTTATCACTTTTGCTTTTACATTTTGGGTGGCATTAAACCTGATCTATCCTAAAAAGGAAATCAGCAACTTCAAATTTAGAAACCTGTTGCGATTTACATTGATCGTTTTGCTCTTTCAAATTGTTTGGGGAGCTTTTGTGGCAGGTTTGAATGCGGGCTTAATCCACAATTTCTGGCCCTTGATGAGTGAAGGAAAACTCATTCATGAAACCGTATATATTGAACAAACCCCCCTTTGGAGAAACTTTGTTGAAGGAAAAAGTGGCGTACAATTTGTGCATCGCTATTTGGCATATCTTGTAGTTGGCCTTATCGCAATTATTTGGTTCAAGGCAAAAAATCTAAGGCTAACAACTTCTCAGCAGTACGGTATCAACGCACTGATCATTTTAGTCGTATTTCAGTTTGTGTTGGGTGTATTTACACTGTTGTTGGCCGTTCCGCTTTGGTTGGGCGTTTTGCATCAGGTGGGCGCATTTTTCCTTCTTGCGGGAATGACTTTTATCCTGCATAGATTTAGCAGATAATGATGCTTATCTTTTTATAAAAAACTATCTTTGACCCCAAAAAATTTAATGTTATGGTTTACCGGTTCAGAGTTATTTTAGACACCAAAGAAGATGTTTTCAGGGATATAGAACTCCTGGAAGAAAGCACTTTAGAAGATTTCCATAACACCATTGTCAATGCCTTTGGTTTTGATGGAAACGAAATGGCCTCCTTTTATCTCAGTGATGAGGACTGGAACCAGGGTGAGGAAATCTCGCAATATGATCTAAGCGAAGGAGAGGAATCAGTAAGGTTGATGAATGAAACTACTCTGGACAGTATTGTTTCAGAATCCCAAACCAAACTTATTTATGTTTACGATTTCCTCAATTTGTGGACCTTCCTGATAGAATTAGCTGAAATCGCCGAAATAGAAGAAGGCCGCGATTACCCAAATTTGATGTTTGTTCACGGACAAATCCCTCTTGAAGCCCCGGATAAGGAATTCGTCGCAGAAAAGAATGAATTTGAGGATGAACTTGATACAGATTTTGATCTGGACGATTACGACGAACAGTCTTATGACGATATTTGGAATTAACTTTTCCGTTCACTGTTTACTGTTCACCGTTTACAGTTTACTGTTATGTTTTAACTTTTTTTCTCAATACTCAATATTCACATCTCAATACTATTTTCTAAAATCTCATATCTACCATGATCAACTTATATAACGCCCAGATTGAATCCCTTTCCATTCACAGGGTTGGTAACAAAAGCCGTAACGAAAATATTTTTTTATCGGCAGAACCTTTTGAACTTAATGATGAAATAACTCCGCTTATCAAAGAGTATTTTTTGAAAGCATTCAGGGAAAAGGAAGAGAATTATTATCAATTTTTCAACGAAACAGACCTGGAATTTAACGAACTTTTTAATCTTTCAAATCAAATATTCGACAACCCGGATACTATACATGAAGTTTCCAAAAAGATCACCACCCTTTTGTTTGAACAATCCAAACATCCGCATATAAAAAACGGGGAAGTCTATGTGGTGTATTTCGATAATATGTTGCTGGACAATGAAAAAGTTTCAGCGATCGGAATCTTTAAATCTGAATTAAAAAATGATTTCCTGCAGTTTCAGGAAAAAGGCAGCATTCTGGAGATGATCGTTCAGCAAGGGATCAACATCAACAAACTGGATAAGGGCGCGCTAATTTTCAATAAAAACAGGGAAGAAGGCTATAAGATCCTATCGGTAGATTCCAATAAATACGATACAAAATACTGGCTTGAAAACTTTTTAGGCGTAGATGTGCTGGCCGACAATAATTTTTACACCAAAAAATACCTGAAATTCTGTCAGAATTTCGCAAAAGATGTTGTTTTGCCTGCGGAAGACAAGAAAGAAGAAGTGATGTTTATGAACCGAAGTGTAGATTACTTTGCAAAAAACGACTCATTTGAAGAAACCAACTTCCTGAATTCAGTAATAGACAATCCAGATTTAATCCCGGAATTCAAAAATTACAAAACCGAAAAAGCACCGAAATATAAAATTGAGGACCTCACCGAATTTCCTATTGCGAATACGGCGGTTACCGCGGCCCGAAAATCGATAAAAAATACCATCAACCTGGATACTCACATTCAAATCAAACTGGATTTTATCAATCCGGAATCTGCCGAAAAATTTATAGAAAAAGGCTGGGATGAAGAGAAACAAATGTATTATTACCTGGTGTATTTCAACAAGGAAGAAAAGAACTAATTAAACTTTTCCAAAGTTTGAAACTTTGGAAAAATTGGGTTTTCAGGGCAAAAAAACGCATCACTCCTGAAACTTAGTATTGGCATATTCGTAATTTCGTTGTACAAATTCAAGAGCGGTACGCAGGATTTGCCCCATGGTACGGGCTCTTTTAAATCTCATATCATTTGTAAAAATATAAAGATCTTTTCTTAATGCGCGTACATTTTCCGGGGTAGAAACATGGTCATTGATCATACATTTGATCAATTCCTTAAACCTGCCCCTCGCGTTTATCATTCTTTTAGCCAGGATGGAACGCTCTTCTTTCCGGTATTGTTCAATGGAATTTATTTGCAGTTTTTCGGAAACCAACTGCACCATTTTAAAATTTTCCTTAAAGAATTGAGGACGATAGACCTTTAAATTTCCTTCATAGCATTGCTGGTCAAAATCTATTGCCCTGATGGTGTAGTTTACGCGGTCAAAATCGTGGGTGGGAATTATCACATAATTATAAGAGCGCATATCACCCAACAAACGCAACATACAACGCTCATTAAACTTCACAAACTGTTTGGCTATCTGGGTTTTTGCATGGTCGTCACAATTGGGCAGCTCTTCTTCTATAAATACATCGCCGGGAATTCCGGCTATATGTTCTTCAATTAAAGTGTCCTTGTATACCAAAAAATTGATCCGGTGAGGGGAAAGTATATGTTCGATCTCCAGGCCATAAATTCGGGAGGCATCTGCAATTTTAACGTAGAAATAGGTAGTAACATCATTCAAAATATTTCGAACCCGGATGCGGAAAGGCTTTGAATTTCCAAAGGTGCAGTAATCAATGGCATCCACATTCAAAAATTCCAGGGAATCTACATTTCCATCAGAATGGAGAATGGTATAAATATGCTTTAGGGATTCGTCTATCTCGGTACGTTCGGAATCTGCATAATAACAACGTACCCACAAAGTATCTTCTTCATGCTTGTCGTACACAACGATGGATCCGGAAAACCGCAATAAATCATCATAAAAAACCGGGATCTTGGAATTCCGGTTGTATCGGGCTAAATAGGTATTAAACCGCTCACTTATCGGAAAAGAAGGTTTTTTACGGGACATTAAATTGTCTTGCATACGTGGATTTTTGCAAAAATACAGTTTTTGCTTCATTTATCATGTAACAAAATGTTAACTTCAACGTCCCATGTTAAAACAGTAATTAATTTGGAGACAATTCTCACTTTAAACAAGCTCACTAAAAAATTTGGATCCCTAACAGCCGTAGACCAGCTCTCTTTTACCATAAAAAAGGGCAATGTTTACGGAATTTTAGGTCCAAACGGCAGCGGAAAATCCACTACTCTTGGAATGGTATTGAATGTTGTAAATCCCAGCAGTGGTGATTTTCAATGGTTTGATGGTTCCGTTTCTACCCACAATGCTTTAAAGAAGGTGGGCGCCATTATAGAACACCCCAATTTTTACCCATATATGACAGCGTGCCAAAACCTGGCACTGGTATGTAAAATTAAAGGCGTAGATCCGAAGAAAATTTCGGAAAAACTGGAAATCGTCGGTTTATTGGACAGAAAAGACAGCAAATTCAGCACTTTTTCCCTTGGAATGAAACAACGCCTTGCGATTGCCTCTGCCCTGCTCAACGATCCCGAAATTTTAATTTTAGACGAACCCACCAATGGATTGGATCCTCAGGGAATTCACCAGATCCGGGAAATAATAAGACAAATTGCAACCACCGGCACCACAATTTTATTGGCTTCACATTTACTGGATGAAGTGGAAAAAGTGTGCTCTCACGTGGTAATTATTAGGAAAGGTGTAAAATTATACAGCGGCCGGGTGGATGAAATGAATGCCAACCACGGATTTTTTGAGTTGAAATCGTCTGATCTGGAAAAGCTCCGGACCTTGTTAAGCGAACATCCTTCAATTGGAAAAATAAGTATTGCAGAAGGTCTGGTCACCGCATTTTTAAGTGAACCAATGGATGCCGATAAATTGAATTCCTATTTATTGGAAAAAGGCGTGGTATTGTCGCATTTGGTAAAACGAAAAGAAAGCCTGGAAGAACAATTTTTGCAATTAATCAATCAAACTTCAAATTAATGTTACGATTACTGGATATAGAACTTCATAAATTAAGGTACAGCCGATCGGCAAAAATCCTGACGCTCACCTATTTCATACTCATAAGCTTTATTGCCTTGTTTGCCTCCATCGAATTTGATTTGGGAAGTGTGCATTTCAGGCTGGCCGACCAGGGAATTTTCAACTTCCCTTTTATATGGCATTTCAACAGCTACATCGCCGCGCTCTTAAAGCTTTTTCTGGCAATCGTGATCGTTTCCATGATGTCCAACGAATACAGCAACAGGACCTTAAAGCAAAATTTGATAGACGGAATGAGCAAAAAAGAATTTGTGCTCTCTAAATTCTTTACCATTCTGCTTTTTTCCCTGATCTCTACCTTGTTCCTGTTTGTAGTTTCCCTGTTTTTAGGCTATTCTTTTTCTGATTACACCGAGCTTTCCATCGTCTTTTCAGATATGGAATATTTACTGGCATATTTCGTGAAAATCACCGGATTTTTCGCCTTCTGTATGTTCCTGGGAATTTTGATCAAAAGATCGGCTTTTGCGCTGGGGTTCCTGTTCATCTGGTGGATTTTGGAAAATATTGCCAATGGAATACTTTCCTGGAGGATCTTCAGGGAAAGTGATATGGCAGAAAAAATTGTACAGTTCTTCCCACTATCGTCTATGAGCAATTTGGTGGTTGAGCCTTTTTCGCGTTTAAATGTGATACAAACTGCTGCAACACAAATAGGATCGGAACTGGATAAAGATTACAGTGTGCATTGGTATCAATTGCTTATTGTAATTGCCTGGACTTTCGTATTTGTGTTTTCATCTTACACTTTGTTAAAAAAGCGGGATTTATAATATCTTAGCATAAATTATTTTATAATGAGATGTATCCCGGTCCTTTTTATAATTTTCATGATGTTGTTTGGTACACAATCTCAGGCTCAAAGAGAAGCTGCCAACTGGTATTTTGGAGGCCAAGCAGGATTATCTTTTAACAGTGGACAGCCGGTTGCACTTCAAAATGGAAAATTATCAACCATAGAGGGCTGCGCAACAATTTCAGACAGGAATGGGAATCTGCTTTTTTATACTGATGGAATAACGGTATATAACCGGCAACATTCCACAATGGCTGGAGGGTTAAAAGGAAATACCTCCACTACGCAATCTGTTTTAATTGTCCCAAAACCTGCATATCCCGGCATCTATTATATAATTACGGTTGACAAACCGGATTATAAGGAATTCCCAAGTAATCCTATAGAAGGGGTAAATTATTCTGTATTGGATATGTCCCTTAATTCAGGGTTAGGAGGCATTTTGCCAGATCAAAAAAATATTCACCTTATTACTTATGACCAATCAGACACAAGTGAAAGCGAATTTCAAAGCTCTGAAAAAATTGCAGCTATTGTTCATGGTGATTGTGAATCTTATTGGGTAGTCACCCAATTCACAAATAAATTCTATGCTTTTAAAATTTCCTCTTCAGGATTTGATCCTAATCCCCAAATTTCACAAGGAAAGACTAATATTCCTCCTACCGACGGAAATCCTTATTCCAATAGTACAGCTATCGGTCAAATGAAATTTTCTGCTGATGGGTCCAAACTTGCCATCGCACATGCGACCACTCTACTTGAAGGAGGGCCTAAATCAGGAAATAAAAAGAACGGAAAAGTCTTTCTTTATGATTTTGATAACCTTACTGGCAAATTTACCAATGAGAATTTAGTACTTTATAATTCTTATCCATATGGAGTAGAATTTTCTCCAAAAGGAACCAAATTATATGTGACCGCAAATGTTTATAACACTGAAAATGCTCTTCAGCAAGGAGAAGTTTATCAATATGATATGAAAAGCCAGAACATTTCCGGTACTCAGGTGATATTAAATAAATCCACCCATTTCATTAGTGGCGGGCTACAGTTGGCAATGGACGGTAAAATTTATAAGGCCGGACATCCCTTAGATGATTCAGATTATCATTTCCTTTCAGTCATAAATAAACCTGAGGAGCTTGGGATTGCCTCTAATTTTCAAAACAATAAAATAGATGTTAGTCCGGGAAAAGTTTATTATGGATTGCCTATTTTCCTTCAGTCATTATTAATTAGTGATTTTGAATTTGAATTTTTATGTCTGGGAGAGGAAACGCATTTTTCCCTCACAGGTGATAATCCTTATGACAGTCTGGTATGGGATTTTGGGGACGGAAGCACTTCAACTAATCAAGAAGGGTATCATACTTATGCTACAACAGGTACTTATACTGTTACTTTGACAAAATTTATTAATGATATTCAACAGAATCCTATTTGTAAACAAGTAAATATTGCAGAGATCCCGAATATTCTGGAAAAATACACTTTAGAACAATGTGACACCCAGGATTCCAATCCTACCGATGGAATAGCCGAATTTAATTTACAGTTAGCCAAAAATCCATTAAGCCTCAACAACCCAAACACCCAGGTATTTTTCTATGAAAATTATAATGCTGCCACAAATGATATTTTAAACCAAAATGCATTACAGGATATTTACACGAACCATTTTCCAAACCAAAAATTATTTGCGAAAGTAACCCAGTTCAATTCTATATGTTATGATATAGCTGAATTAACATTAAAGGCTAATAAAAGCCTTAATCTGGATGCAAGTCCTGCCAAGGGCTGTGACCTGGGAAACGGAGAGGCTGAATTCAATCTTATAAATATAGAAGAAGCAGTAAAAGATGAGCTTAATCTTCCATCCAATATTCAACTTACTTTTCACGAAACAGAAAATAATGCTGCCTTGGGAGTCACGCCTTTGCCTTCCATTTTTATTTCTAAAGAAAAAACAATTTACTTGAGAGGTGAAAGTGAAAATGCATGTTATGGAATTGGAAGTTTAGATTTAATAATAAGCCCTTTCCCCGATGTTTTGGCCTTTAAAGAATATAATTTGTGTGCTTCAGAATTCCCTCTGAATTTAAGTTCTGGTATAATAATAGATGGAACCCAAAAATTTAATTTTGAATGGAGTACTGGCGAAACAAGCCAGGAAATAATGATTTATGAAGGTGGAAATTATTCTCTCCGTATAACTAATGCTGAAATTGGTTGTGGCAGAACCGTTCAATTTCTGGTAAATGAACTTCCAACTCCTGAAATAACAGATATTGAAATTGAAAGTAATGGAGAAAGCAGTGAACTGACTGTTTTTACTTCCAATGATGAAGGAAACCTATATTCCCTGGACGATATTAACGGCAATTATCAGACATCTTCCGTTTTTAGAAATGTACCGGGAGGTTCGCATACTATATTTGTCAAAAACCAAAATGACTGTGATATAAAACAACAGGAAATATTAGTTTTTGGATTCCCTCAATTTTTCACCCCAAATAATGACGGCTATCACGATTCCTGGAAACCTTACAAAATTACCGATCCTGAGTATCAAATTAAAAGCATTTACATTTTTGACAGGTACGGCAAACTCCTTAAACAACTCGATCCTAATGGCAACGGCTGGGATGGCACATTTAATAATAGAAATATGCCCGGGGATGACTACTGGTTTAATGTGATCCTGGAAAACGGTAGGGAGTTTAAAGGCCACTTCTCCTTAAAAAGATAACAATCCCTTTTAACTCATTTGAATAGGCATTATATTTGCATAATTTCGAAATGTTAAG
>JAENXB010000300.1 GCA_016649785.1 Flavobacteriaceae bacterium | reverse complement strand
TTGGCAGCGATGGTTCGTTAACGGGATATGCCGGTGGATTATGGCGTAAGAAATGGCTTTTGGACTTTGAAAACCCGCCCCTTCAACTTCAATTATTTTAATTTAATTTGCCCCCGGAAATTCCGTTCCGGATCAATTCAATATAGAATACCTAGAATTTTTCTTAAATTCTTTCTGTCCCTGCAAATTAAGTTTCAATTTTATCCGGAAAAAATCCCTATTTTTAATACAGATGAAATGAGCATAAAGGGATTTTGATTAAAAACCGATAAACATGGCCGTCACAAGCATACATCTTTGAAAATTACATCCCGAATTATCGCGACAAGTTTTGATCAAAAAAAAGCAATAGAGATTTTCATATGAAACTAATACTGCGCATCACCGGAATTTTCCTTGCAGCCCTCGCGTTAATAATATTGCTATTGGTGGTCCTGGACTACAGTTACGTTCTTCGGGGATTTCAGGTAGTTTATTTATCAGGCCACACCACAGCTTACATTGATGATTATCCCGAATTTGAAAACCGTACAATTGCTGCAGGAAATAATGCCCAGACCTGGCCAAAACACAGTCAATACAATACCGTCGCACCTACCGAAAAACTTCGGAAAACCAATAAATATCTGGGAACGGTCGCGTTTTTAATTATAAAGAACGACAGTATCTGGTATGAGAATTATGCCGAAGGATATGATGAAAATTCCAAAACCAATTCCTTTTCCATGGCAAAAACCATTACAACTGCCTTGCTGGGAAAAGCCATTGACGATGGTTTTATAAAAAACCTGAACCAGCCGGTAGCCGATTTTTTACCTGAATTCAACACACCTTCGGGTTCTGCAATAAGGGTAGGAGATTTGGCATCTATGTCTTCAGGACTGGATTGGAACGAAGATTATTTCAACCCGTTCTCTCAAACAGCGAGAGTTTATTTTGACGAGAATATTCGGGAAGTTGTATTGGATTTAAAAGTTATAGATAAACCCAGGGCTGCCTTTAAATACCTTAGCGGAAACACTATTCTATTAGGTTTGGTTTTGGAAAAAGCCACCGGTAAATATCTTTCAACTTATCTGAGCGAAAGTTTTTGGCAACCTTTGGGAATGAAAAACGACGCTTTATGGCAACTGGACAGCAAGGAGAGCGGAATGGAAAAGGCCTACTGCTGTATTTCTTCAAACGCCCGCGATTTTGCGCGTTTTGGGAAGCTTTTTAAAGATCACGGAAAATGGAACAACCAGCAAATCCTGGATTCGGCATTTATCGAAAAGGCAACCCATCCCAGGTTCACAGATTCCCCGGAATATGGCTATGGCCTGTGGCTGAGCGATTATAAAGAAAAAGAGATTTTCTATTTGCGCGGGGTACTGGGACAATATGTAATTGTTATTCCTGAAGACAACCTGATTATAGTGCGTCTTGGCCACGCGTTTGTAAAAAAGGAAGAAAATGAAAAACATCACGCCGATTTTTATATCTATATTGATGAAACCTATAAAATGCTGAACAATGCTTCGTAAAATCAACCTGGAACACATATTATTTCTCGACATTGAAACCGTGCCGGAAGAAAAGTCATTTAAAGATCTATCTGAAGAGAGACAGAAACTCTGGGAAGAGAAAACCATTTACAAGCGAAAAGACGAATTTACCCCTGAAGAATATTACGACCACGCCGGAATCTGGGCCGAATTTGGAAAAATTATATGTATTTCGGTGGGATTTTTTAAGATTAAGGAGGAGCGACGAAGTTTCAGGATGACCACTTTTAGTGGTGAGGAAGAAAAATTGCTGAAAGATTTTTCCAATTTGCTCGAGACCCATTTTTACAAACCTCATCATCTTCTTTGCGCCCATAACGGCAAGGAATTCGATTTCCCGTATATCTCCCGCCGCCTTTTGATCCATAATTTGCCGCTGCCCGCAAAACTGGACCTGTTCGGCAAAAAACCCTGGGAAGTTCCGCATCTGGACACGCTGGAACTGTGGAAATTTGGCGATTACAAGCACTATACTTCATTAAATCTCCTTACCAATGTATTGGGAATTGCTTCTCCCAAAGATGACATAGGCGGCTCCCAGGTTCGTGACGTGTTTTATATAGATCTTGGGATCGCACGCATCGTTACCTATTGCGAAAAAGACGTAGTTGCAATTGCCCAGGTGATCTTAAAACTCCGCCAGGAAGAATTGCTGATTGATGCTGAGATCATTTCGGTTTAATAGAGAAAGAAATTTTTAATTTCAGGCAATTACCTATAATTTTGCAGCTATCAAAATGAATTCAAGATGGCAAAATCAGATCTGCAAACTTCAACGCTTCCATACTTTAATTTCCCGGAAGAAATGCAATGGCTTTATGAAAATGGGTATGATATAAAATTCGAAAAAATCAATGCCATCCTCGCTTTAGACAGGGAATTATTGATCTCAGATTTAATCGGAGTTTTAAACGACAGTATTGTTCGTTTAGAATTTTTCCTTAAAAAAGCTGAAACAGAAGACTATAGCGATGAAAATTTCAATTTCCCAAGCCATGCATTATTATTAATGATTGAATTAAAAGCAGAAGGTGCCATATACCAAATCCTGGAGGTTTTAAAACAAAATCAAAGCTTTTACGATTTCTGGTTTGGTGATTTGCTGCACAGTTTTGCCTCACCCGCAATTTTTTGG
>JAENXB010000001.1 GCA_016649785.1 Flavobacteriaceae bacterium | reverse complement strand
GCTTCAAAAAATGGAATAAGGAACTGATATTATGATGAAGCAGATGATAGTTAAAATATTATTTCCTATTTTATTTCTGATCTTGCTGAATGCCTGCGGAATTCAAAAATCCAAACAAGACCTTCCCGATTTAACCGGAATAGAAAAAATTGATACCCATAGAATTCGTCATAACGACAGTTTGTTCACCATTGGAAAGAACTCGCTTTTCAAAAACAAATACGGGATTTGGGAACTATATATAGAAGGCAACCCCCTTGAACTAGGAATGATAAATGGCAGTTTAACCCGGGAACTTAAGCAAAAGCAGGAAAATGCCATTTTTGAAAGAATGGAAATTATTGTACCTCCCGGAGGTTACCAAACTTTTTTGGCTACTGTTGTGGCCTGGTTCAGCCGGAAAATGTATTTACACGTTCCGGAAGAGTACAAAGCCGAAATTTACGGAATTTCCCGTTTTTCTTCCCATAAATTTGACAATTTTGCCCCGCCTTACCTGCGCTCGCTTTATTTGCACGGGGCCCACGATATTGGCCATGCCTTGCAGGATTTTATGCTTGTGGGTTGTACTTCCTTTGCCGCCTGGGATTCTAAAACACAGGATGGTCAGCTGCTTTTGGGCAGGAATTTCGATTTTTATGCGGGGGACAAATTTGCCGAAGAAAAAATTATCGCCTTTATAAACCCGGATCAAGGCCATAAATTTATGATGTACACCTGGCCCGGAATGACCGGGGCGGTGAGTGGTATGAATGAAAAAGGAATTACCGTAACCATAAATGCGGGAAAAACAAGACTTCCTTTAATAGCCAAAACCCCAATAACCCTTGTAGCAAGGGAAATTCTCCAATATGCCGAAAATACGGCTCAAGCCATTGAAATTGCCCAAAAAAGGGAGGTTTTTGTTTCGGAAGCAATTATGGTTGGAAGCGCTTCAGAAAGAAAAGCAATCTTGATTGAAGTTTCTCCCGGAAATATTGGGGTGTATGAGGTGGATAATTCAAATCAATTAGTTTGCAGCAACCACTTTCAAAGCAAAATTTATGCTGAAGACAAACGAAATTTAAAGGCAATAGCTGAAAGTCATAGCAAATATAGGTATAAGAGGATGGAAGAATTATTGGCACAAAACGATGCGCTCACTCCGGTGAAAGCCGCCGGGATTCTCAGGAATAGGGATGGGCTGAAGGAAGCAAAATTAGGATTGGGAAACGAGAAGGCCCTTAACCAGCTTCTGGCACATCACGGGATCATTTTTAAGCCCGAAGAAGGAAAGGTTTGGGTTTCTGCCAATCCGTATCAATTGGGTGCTTTTGTAGCCTACGATCTGGATGAAGCCTTTAAAAAATTTGAAGCAGGAAATGCAAATCAAAGCCTATCAATAGAAACCGAAACTATTCCTGAAGATGATTTTGTTCATACAAAAGCCTATCAGGATTTTAAGGAGTTTCGTGTTTTAAGTGAGTCCCTTTCAAAATCAATTTCAGCAGGGGAAAAAATCCCGGAAGAAAAAATAACCGAATTGATGCGGTTAAACCCTTATTACTGGAAGGTTTATGCATTGGCCGGGAATTATTACTATCAGCAAAAAAAATATAAAAAAGCGATTATCTATTTCAAACAAGCTCAAGGCAGGGAAGTAACCACCTTATTGGATGAGCGGGATTTGGAAAAAATGATCAGGAAAAGTTATCGAAAATTATAAAATATATGTCAAACATTTATACAGCTTCTTCAGGGGAAATCAAACGCATACAATGGTTACAGCTGGAAAAGCAACTCTTGTACCTTCAAAAGAATTCCGGATTTTATAGGAAACTGTTCAAAAAGAACGAGATAGATCCAGATAAAATCAATTCTTATATCGAATTTCAAAAAATCCCAATTACCACGAAGGAGAATGTTCAGGAATTCAACCAGGATTTTTTATGTGTGCCGGAGAGTGAAATTATCGATTTTGTGACCACTTCCGGAACTCTTGGTAAACCGGTGAGTTTTGCCTTAAACGAAACCGATTTGCAACGTTTGGCCACAAATGAAATGGAATCTTTTAAAATGATCGGTATAAAAAAGGAGGATGTGGTGCAAATTACCACCACTTTAGACCGGCGTTTTATGGCAGGGATGGCTTATTTTTTGGGATTGCGGAAACTGGGAGCGGGAATTGTACGTACCGGCAGCGGATTTCCGCAACTGCAATGGGATTCTATCGCCAGGTTTAAACCCAAATACCTTGTGGCGGTACCTTCATTTTTGCTCAAGATGATCGAGTATTCGGAATTGAATAATATTGATTGTAATAATTCTTCGGTTAAAGCTGTGATTTGTATTGGCGAACCAATCCGGGATCTGGAATTTAAACTGAATTCTTTGGGAAGTAAAATCTCCAAATTGTGGGATATTGAATTGTTTTCCACCTATGCCTCCACTGAAATGGCCACGGCTTTCACCGAATGTGAAGCCCACCGGGGAAATCACGCGCAACCGGAATTGATTTTTACCGAAATTCTGGATGAAGCGGGAAATCCCGTGAAACCGGGAGAAACAGGGGAGTTGGTTATAACCACTTTGCAGGTAGAAACTATGCCGCTGCTTAGGTTTGCAACAGGCGATATGGTTTCTTATACCGATGAACCTTGCCCGTGCGGAAGGAATACACTTAGATTGAGCCCGGTGTTAGGTCGGAAAAAGCAAATGATCAAATTTAAAGGAACCAGCCTGTATCCCCAACATATTATAGAAGTACTGAACAATTTTAAAGGGATTCCAGCCTTTGTTATCGAAGTGAATACCAATGATGTTGGAACCGATGCAGTAGTGGTAAAAATCCCCGATTCTCTTAGTGCCGAAAAAGTGAGTTTGTTAAAAGAACATTTCAAATCGAAATTGCAGGTAACCCCAACATTGGAACAGGTTTCTTTGAAAATTATTGAAAAATTAAAATCTCCGGAAGGAAGTAGAAAACCGTTGGTTTTTATTGATTACAGATGATATAACTATTAATATTTTTAACCCTGCCAGGGTTTATTTACCCTGGCAGGGTTAGCGTTAAGAAACATACGAAGACTTTGAAATTTTTCAGAAACCTAACAGGTCTCAAAGACCTGTTAGGTTTGATATTTTTTTACATACTACAACAATTCTCTTCTCATTGAGATTGGTGGTAAAAAACAGGTAACTCTCGCCGCCATCCTCAATTTTTAACTCCTTGCGGATCTCAGCAACCGTTTTCGGGAAATTCCGGATGGTAATATTTGCTTTTTTTATAGTTAGTCTTTGCTTTAAAAGCTTCTTGTTATAAGGCAAAACTTCCAGAATTTCGAATCTCCTTCCGGGAAAATCCTTTAACTGTTTTGAGGTAAACAAATGTGAATTTGAATGAAGTGTATAGCTATCGGTCTGGCTTGCCAATTCCCGGAACATTCCGCTTTTCATGATCGCCGGATTTGGTTCATATAAATAATTGAGCGGAAGGCTTAATGGAATATCGCTTTGTGAATCGCTAAAATTGGTTTCGAAGCTTTGAGTAATTTTGTTTTGAAAATGAATGGTTTTGACCTTAATTTCCTCTGAAGCATTCTTATTTAAGATCCAGAGCAATTCCTTTACTTCCTGATTTACAGCTACAATGTGAATTTCAGATACGTTTTTCAATTCGCCTATTCCCGCTTTTAAATCGAGTAAAGGCGATGTTTTAATCAGTATATGATCGGCCTTTTCAAAGAACAGATCCAAATGTTCCGCCGGGTTTGGAGTACAGTCAGAAAGTTGAAAAACCTTTCCTCCGGCATCGTCCCTGCGGGATGGGTCAAGATAGATCCAATCAAAGTACTGTTCCGAATTTTTTAAATATTCAATCCCGTCACCCTGAATGGTTTTTACATTTGTGGCATTCAGGATCTCAAAATTATGTTCTGCCAATTCGGATAATTCCATATTTAATTCACAGTGAATGACTTCCTTAAATCTTTCAGCAAAAAAATAAGAGTCAATACCAAAGCCACCGGTAAGGTCGATGATTTTTTTTCCTTCGACTAAAGAAGCTTTATACCTGGCGGTTTTTTCAGAAGAAGTTTGCTCCAGATTAAGATTTGGCGGAAACAGGATGTTTTTAGTGAGATACCAGGTGGGAAGTTTTGATTTCGCCTTGCTTAATCCCGCAATTTGAATCGCGATCTCCTGTATGGAAACATCCTTGAACGGACTTCCTTTTAAGATGAGTTTTGAAAGATTGGCGGTTCTGTTTTTCAAAATAAAATCCTGAACCGCTGTATTTAGAAGTGCTTTATTCAAGCCATTATTTTTTAGATGTCCCTGGTAAGTCTTTTAACAATTTTATATTCGCTTAAAGATTCTTTGGCGATCACTTTTATTGCGGTGTAAAAAGGAACAGCTACAACCATCCCTAAAATCCCAAATAAGAGACCTGAGATAAGGATAATGAGGAAAATTTCCAAAGGATGCGAACGCACGCTGGCCCCAAAGATAAGTGGCTGACTTATAAAGTTGTCTATTAACTGGGAAATCCCGTATCCCATCAAAATATAAAACAATCTCGGAAGAATGTAGGCTTGAAAATCGGCGCCAAGGTTGCTGGAGATCACGAATAATCCCATTAAAATTGCGGCAATTATTGGCCCTAAATAAGGTACTAAATTTAAAATGGCACAAATAAAGGCGATGGCCACAGGATTATTTATTTCAAAAATACTGAGCAAAAGCAAATAGAGTATAAAGAGTACAGTAATTTGTAGGGTTAGACCAACAAAATAACGGGAAAGCAAAATTTTGATCTTATTGAATACGCGTTGAAATTTATCTTCTTCTCCCTTATTGGCAAAAACCAGGATACTGTTCAACATTAATTTACTGTCTTTAAGCAGGAAAAATGAAATGAAAATGATCGAGAAAACTGCAATAAGAGTAGCGCCCAAAATCCCGAATACACTGTTTAAGAACCGGGGAATCATATTCACATCCAAACTGCGCACAAATTCGCTTTGCATTAAACTCTCAAGAATATTGATATTATCGACCCCCAGGTAATTGTTGATTTGGGTATTCAATTCATTTATATCAGTCTTAAAAGCTTCTACATCAATTTGGCCCAGGTAATGGCTTTGCGTAACAACTATAGGTACAAATACAAATATAATTCCAATGAATAGAGCTAATACCAAAAGGAGGACCAGCACTACCGCAATTTTATTGGGAAAGTGAAAGCGTGACCTTAAAAAGATCACAACTGGCCGGCCAATAAGGGAGATTATCCCGGCTACGGCAATATAAACCAATACAGATTGTATTTTGTATAGAAAAAATAACAACAGCAATATGCCAAGAATTATTCCTATTGCGCGTAATATTCCGTAAGAAAATGTTTTTGAGTTCACGAGGTAAAGATATTATTTATCTTGAAAGGGAAGGAGGTTTTTTAAATTTCCTAAAAAATCAATTTTCAAAAGCGTATTTAATTATGTTTGCACCCATTTGCAATGCCTTCAAACGCACTTCCGGGGGATCATTGTGAACGGCAGGATCCTCCCATCCATCACCCAGATCGCTTTCAAAAGTAAAAACACATAAAAGACGCTGGTTTTCAAAAATACCGAAAGCCTGCGGAGGCAAACCGTCATGTTCATGTATTTTGGGCAAGCCGTTGGGAAAAGCAAAGGCGCTTCTAAAAATGGGATGAGAAGCCGGCAATTCCTGTAATTCCTTATCCGGGAATACTTTTTTCAGTTCGTTTCGAATATACATATTCATTCCATAATTATCGTCTATATGCAAAAAACCACCACTCAACAGGTAATCCCGTAGATTTTTCGCTTCGTCATCACTAAAGAAAACATTTCCATGGCCTGTCATGTGAATAAAGGGATATTGAAAAATATCGGTACTTCCCGGAGTTACTGTTTCGGGTTTTGAATTTATTGAGGTTTGTATATTTTCATTGCAAAATTTTATCAGGTTGGGCAGGGAAGTGGGATTTGCATACCAATCGCCACCGCCCTGATATTTTAAAAGAGCAATTTCCTGGGCGAAGAGCAAATTTCCCGAGGAAAGCATAAAAATTAAAACGACTATTTTTTTTATCATTCGACTACTGGATTTCTATAGAACCAAAATTTTGAAAATTCCCTTAAATCTGAATTAACCGAAAGATAAGAAATTATTTTCAGGCTAAAAATAGTTGTGTTAAAGATGTCTCTAATACTCAAATTTGCACAATAAAAGCATTTTTACTTTTTTCAAAATTTTATAAACTCCAAAGTTAATTAATCTTCGTTTGCGAGGGCCGCGGTATGACAAGCTACTATTGCAGCGGTTTCTGTCCTTAACCGGCTGTTGCCCAAACTTACGGGGATCCATCCGTTTTTAAGCGCCAATTCGATTTCTTTTGAAGAAAAATCACCTTCGGGACCTATTAATATGGTAGATCTTTTACCGGGTTTCAACTGACTTTTTAAGGATCTTTTTTCTTTTTCATCTTCGCAATGGGCGATATATTTTTCACCTTCAAGAGGACTTTTAATAAAGTAAGAAACATTTACGGGAATATTCAATTTCGGGATGGACAAATGCAGGGATTGTTTCATCGCGGTTTGCAAAACCCTTTCAAAACGGTCGAGTTTCACCACTTTTCTTTCGCTGTGATCGCAAATTACAGGAGTAATTTCCTGTACTCCAATTTCAGTAACTTTTTCCAAAAACAATTCATATCTGTCGTTCATTTTGGTAGGTGCAACAGCTAAATGCAAATAGTAGGGGTGTTCTGCTTCAGTTTTAACCCGAATTACTTTAGCAACGCATTGTTGAGGAGTGATCAGGATGAGTTCTGTTTCAAAAAGGAAACTCTTTCCATTGGTAACATTCAGAATATCGCCTTCTTTTTTCCGAAGGACTTTTACAATGTGCTTGCTTTCGTCCCGTGGAAAGACAATTTGCTGATCGTTTTCTGAAATATCAGGATGATAGAATAATTGCATGAAATTTAAATTTTATAACGGGCTTGCGCTGTGATAGAGAGGTTGGCAAAATCACCCTTCAAATATTTATAATATCCCACAATCCCTATCATAGCAGCATTATCTGTGGTATATTCAAATTTTGGAACGTAAGTTTTCCAGCCGTACTTTTTTTCGGCTTCTTTCAAAGTCTTTCTAATCCCACTGTTTGCGGAAACACCGCCACCAATGGCTATTTGGTTTATCCCGGTTTGTTTTACCGCCATTTTTAGCTTATCCATTAAAATCTCAACAATGGTGTACTGTATGGAGGCACAAATATCGTCCCTGTTTTCTTCAATAAATTTTGGATTTTCTTTGACTTGTTTTTGAATAAAGTATAGGACGGCCGTTTTTAATCCGCTAAAACTAAAGTCCAGGCCGGCAACTTTTGGTTTGGTAAATTTAAAAGCTTTGGGATTTCCGCTTTGCGCGTATTTGTCTATTAAAGGTCCGCCGGGATAGGGCATTCCCAATATTTTAGCGCTTTTATCAAAAGCTTCACCTACGGCATCGTCAATTGCCTGACCAAGTACCTGCATTTCAAAATGATCTGTAACTTTTACAATTTGGGTATGCCCGCCACTTATGGTCAATGCCAGAAACGGAAATTCGGGTTTGGAATAATTTTCTTCATCTATAAAATGTGCCAAAATATGAGCCTGCATATGGTTCACCTCAATCAGGGGCACGCTTAAACCCATTGCTAATGATTTAGCAAACGAGGTTCCCACCAACAAAGAACCCATAAGTCCGGGACCTCTTGTAAAAGCGATTGCAGTTATGTCTTTTTTGTCGATATTTGCTTGGTCAATTGCCTGGTGAATAACCGGAACAATATTTTGCTGGTGTGCCCTGGAAGCAAGTTCAGGAACAACACCGCCGTATTTTTGATGGATGTCTTGTGTGGCAACAACATTTGACAATAATTTGTCGTTAAGCAAAACCGCGGCAGCAGTGTCATCACAGGAAGATTCTATCGCTAAAATATAAATGTTTTTGGAAGTCATTAAATAAGCTTAGGCATATTAATTGTTAATATTATTTACAAAGTTAAAATTTAAAAGCATATCAAAAAATTCTTAAAAATACTATTTAAAACAGTGGTCGCGCTGTTATTGTTTTTGGTGCTTTTATTGATTTTGTTTTCCATCCCTGCCATCCAAACCTCGGTTGCAAAAAGGTTGACAAATTCCTTTCAAGAGCGCTCAGATGTCGATATCTCTGTGGGGAAGGTGAGTTTTTCCTATTTTGGAAAGATAAAATTGAATGAAGTCATGGTGAAAGATCACCATCAGGATACCTTATTGCATATTGACGAACTGCGAACTTCCATTTTAAGCTTGACCAATCTTATTGCCAACAACCCAACTATGGGAAGTACATCTGCTGAAGGTTTTACCTTCAAAATGAAGCGATATGCCGGGGAAGATTCGGATAATTTAAGTATTTTATTAGAAAAACTTAAAACTGAACCCACCGGAGAACCAAAGCCGTTTTTCCTTGCAGTAAAGTATATATTTATTTCAAATGGATATTACAGCTATGTAGATGAAAACTTTGAATCGCCTGAAATTATTGTTTTGAATAAGCTGGATCTTCAGGCTGAAAAATTGAAGGTGATAGAAGATAGTTTTACTGTTGAGATCAATTCAATGCAAGCGGAAGAAGGCAGGGGTATCAAAATTAAAGATTTTAACACCACGTTTTTCTACAGTCCTACAAATATGAATGCCAAGGGTGTGGAATTGGAAACGGCTTACTCAAAAGTAGCTGCAGATATTGATCTCAACTATACCATCGCCGATTTTTCCGATTTTATAAATAAGGTTAAAATAGACGCCACTTTTAAAAATTCACGATTCTCCACCAATGATCTGAAACTTTTCTACAATGCCTTTGGAGAGAATGAAAAATTGAACATCACTTCCAATTTCACTGGAACTTTGAACGATTTTAAACTTGAAGATCTACAGGTAAACGGAATGGACCGAAGCATCATCAATGGAACGGTGAACGTGGAAGGGGTTTTTTCTGAGGAAATGAAAAACTTTAAGCTCACCGGGGATTTTAAGGAACTAGCGTCAAATTATTACGATCTTATTCACTTACTTCCTACTGTTTTACGCGGCAAATTACCGGTAACCCTTCGGGAATTTGGCAATTTGCAGCTCCAGGGAACTACCGTGCTTACTAAAAACTCCCTTGATGCCAATGTGGTGATAGCTACTCAATTGAGAAGCGCTAAAGCCGATATCATTTTAAGGAATACCGACAATTCCGCGATTACCGCCTATAAAGGAAATCTTGTTTTTAATGATTTCAATATTGGAAAATTATTGGATAATGAAGATCTTGGAAAAACAAGCTTTAACCTCAATGTGGATGGAAAAGGTTTTACCGCAGAAAGCTTGAATACCCAGGTACGGGGAAGAATTTCAAAAATAAATTTTAACAACTATACCTATTCTGATATTTTAATACTGGGAACCCTGCGAAATTCAGTTTTTAACGGAAACCTGGTCTCAAATGATCCCAATTTAAAATTGGAATTCAACGGGCTTGTGGATATTTCGAAAATTGAGAATAAATACGATTTTGAAGCCTCTGTGGACTACGCCGATTTAAATATCCTGAATTTTGTTTCCCGGGATTCCATCTCCATATTCAAAGGGGATATTATGATGAATATGCAAGGAAACAATTTCGATAATGTTTATGGAAATATTTTGTTTTTGAACACCTCTTACCAAAATCAGAATGATCTGTATTATTTTGATGATCTAAGCGTGACTTCCAGTTTTAATGAAGAAAAGGTGCGAACAATAGCAGTGAATTCTCCCGATGTTATCAACGGAGAGGTTTCGGGGCTTTTTAAGGTTAAGGAAGTTGTGGCCCTGATAGAAAACTCCATAGGAAGTATTTATACCAATTACAGGGCGAATATCATTACCAACGATCAGTATATGGAATTTAACTTTGACATTTACAATAAGATTGTCGAAGTGTTTTTTCCGGAGGTCACGCTGGCTCCCAATACTTATATTCGGGGAAGGGTAGAATCGGATGAATCGGAATTCAAATTAACTTTTAAATCGCCTAAAATTGAAGCCTTCGGCAATATGCTGAAGGATGTCAATATCCAGGTAGATAATACAAACCCCATTTATAACACCTTTGTTGAAGCTGATAGTGTTGCCACCGATTATTATAATTTTTCTGAATTCAGTCTTATCAATGTTACCTTGCGCGACACCTTGTTCATCAGGTCTGAATTACAGGGAGGTAAAGACAACAACGATGTTTTTAACCTGAACTTCTTTCATACTATCAACGAACAGAACAAATCTGTAGTAGGAATTCAGCGCTCAGATGTGAAGTTCAAGGAAAACATCTGGTATTTAAATGAAAATAACAATAAGAACAACAAGATCGTTTTCGACAAAAAATTAAATGATGTCGCGATAGATTCGCTGGTATTAAGCCATCAAAATGAAAGGATAAGCTTGAGCGGTCAGATGATTGATTCAACTTACAAAGATTTCAGGATCGAATTTAATGAGGTGGATATAGAAAAGATCACTCCGGTAATTAAAAACCTTGCCCTTGAGGGAACTCTAAACGGAAAACTTCATTTGTTCCAGGAAAAAGGCGCCTACCTTCCCAATACTTCTCTCACTATTGATGGTCTGGCCATAAACGAGAATCAGCTTGGTAAGCTGGAAATAGATGTAGATGGAAATCAGGATCTTACTTTTTACAACATAGATGCCACCCTGAGGAAAAACGGCTTTGAATCGTTGAATGCCCAAGGGGGGATTAATGTTGGTGTAGGGAAACCTACTATTGATCTGGATGTGGCCCTTCGCAATTTTAATATGAGTGCATTCAGTCCACTTGGGCGAGATGCTATAGATAAAATCAGGGGTTTTGCCTCCGGAGACGCGAAAGTGAGCGGAATTTACAAGAATCCGGATATTTCAGGAAAACTTCTTTTGGATAAAGCAGGATTGCGGGTTCCTTATTTGAATATAGATTTTGATTTTAAGGATCAGGCAGTTGTGGATTTATCCGAACAACAGTTCAATTTCAACAAAATTGAAATTATTGATACAAAATTCAAGACCAAAGGTATTTTGGATGGAACCATTTCCCATAAAAATTTTAAACAATGGTTTTTGGATCTGGAAATAACCACTGACAGGCTTCTTGTTTTAAACACCAGTGCAGAAGAAGATGCATTGTATTACGGGACTGCATTTATTGATGGTAATGCAAGTATTAAAGGCCCGACAGATGAGCTGGTGATAAACGTAAATGCCACGACGGCCAGGGGAACTATTTTCAAGATTCCGTTGAGTGATGCAGAATCTGTAGGAGACAATTCCTATATACATTTTTTAAGCCCGGAAGAAAAGGCTTCCCGATTGGCAGGGGAAATATTAAAAACTCCCGAGGTAAAAGGCCTGGAACTTAATTTTGACCTGGATATTACCAATGATGCAGAAGTTGAGATAGTGGTAGATCAAACCAGTGGAAGTACTTTAAGGGGTAGAGGAGCAGGGAACCTGCTAATAGAAATAAATACCAATGGAAAGTTCAATATGTGGGGGGATTTTGTGGTATACCAGGGAGTTTATAATTTTAAATACGCAAGCCTGGTCCAAAAAATATTTAAGGTAAAATCCGGAGGAAGTATTAACTGGGGAGGCAGTCCTTCACAGGCACAATTGGATGTAAGCGCGGTTTACGAGGTTAACGCCAATCCCGCTATTTTGCTGGAAAATCCATCCATAAACCGAAAAATACCGGTAGAGGTAATTATTCTTTTACAAGGTCAGATCGCCCAACCGGAAATAACCTTTGAGGTAGAATTTCCACATGTAAGTTCTGTTGTTCGATCTGAACTGGAATACAGGATGAACGACAGGGCAAGCAGGGAATTACAGGCATTATTCCTGGTAACACAAGGAATGTTCTACAGTGAATTTGCCATTGGCCAAAACGCAATTACCGGGACTTTGGTTGAACGGGCTTCCAGTTTGGTAAATGATATTTTTGCAGACGAAGATGGAAAATTTCAGGTTGGGGTAAATTATGTTCAGGGAGACCGAACCCCAGATCAATCAACGGTAGATAGGTTTGGGTTAACACTTTCAACTCAAATAAGCAAACGTGTGCTCATCAATGGCCAGGTAGGGGTTCCCGTTGGAGGAATGACAGAATCGGTAATTGTGGGCGATTTTGAAATTGAATTCCTTTTGAATGAAGATGGCTCCCTTAGGGCGAAAATTTTTAACAGGGAAAACAACATTCAGTATATAGGAGAAGAAATAGGATTTACCCAGGGGGTTGGGCTTTCATATTCTGTAGATTTTGATACTTTTAATGAACTTATTCGAAAAATCCTGAATAAGAAGATGATAAAATCTGAAGAAGAAATTGAGCAGGAAGAATCGGCTAAATCCTTGGCTCCGGATTATATTGTCTTTCCCAAGCAATAGGCTTGACTTATTGTAAATTAAATTTCGGTCAATAAAACTTTGGGCAACAACCGTATTGAATAATCTTTGTAAATTTAAGTTTTAATAGAAAAAAATGGCAAAAAGAATTTATCGAATTGGGGTGATGACCTCCGGGGGGGATTCTCCAGGAATGAATGCGGCAATTCGTGCTGTGGCGAGAACTTGTGCATATTATAATACGCAATGTGTGGGATTTTATCGGGGATTTCAGGGAATGATAGAAGGAGATTATATAGAATTAGATGCCAGAAGCGTTCGAAATATTATCTCAAGAGGAGGAACTATCTTAAAATCTGCCCGGTCTAAAGATTTTTTTACCGTTGAAGGCAGGAAAAAGGCAGCCGATAACCTCAAAAGGGCTAAAGTTGATGCAATGATCCTCATTGGAGGTGATGGAACTTTTAGAGGCGGTAAAATATTTAGCCAGGAACATCATATTCCCATTATTGGCGTCCCGGGAACTATTGACAATGATATTTCCGGTACCAATGCTACAATTGGATATGATACAGCCTTGAATACCGTTGTAGAAGCAATCGATAAAATAAGGGATACGGCAAGTTCTCATAACCGATTGTTCTTTGTGGAGGTAATGGGCAGGGATGCAGGATTTATTGCATTAAACAGCGGAGTTGGTGCCGGTGCTGAAGAAATTTTGATCCCGGAGGAAGATTTGGGACTGGAACGCTTATTGGATTCTTTGGAAAGAAGTCGTCGTTCCGGAAAAACATCCAGTATAGTGGTGGTTTCTGAGGGTGATAAAATAGGTAAAAACGTATTTGAACTGGCTGAATATGTGATAAATAATCTACCGGATTACGATGCCAGGGTTACGGTATTAGGTCATATTCAGCGTGGGGGAAGTCCTTCCTGTTTTGACAGGGTATTAGCCAGCAGGTTATGCGTGAAGGCGGTGGAATTACTGTTGGATGGTCAGCAGAATTTAATGGTTGGCTTTATAAATAATAAGGTGCAAGCCTGCAGTCTGGAAGAAGCTTTACAAAGCAAACACAACATCAACAAGGAGTTATTAAGGATCTCAGATATTTTATCAACTTAAGAAAATGACAATAGCTATTATCGCCCACAACGGAAAAAAAGCCGAAATGGTTCAGTTTCTAAACGAAAATCAGGAGATCCTTCATTCCAAAGAAATTAAACTGGTAGCTACTGGAACAACAGGTGCAAAAACTGAAGCAGCGGGTTTTCAAGTAGAAAAATTGCTTTCAGGACCAATGGGAGGAGATGCCCAAATTGCATCTCGTGTAGCCGAGGGAAAGATAGATATGGTACTTTTCTTTCGCGATCCACTGGATAAACATCCTCACGAACCCGATATATTTATGTTGATGCGCTTATGCGACGTTCATAATATTCCATTGGCTACAAATCCCGCAACCGCAACCTTGCTTATTAAGGCTATTTAACTGCAATAGCACTAATTTCAACATTGACGAATTTAGGTAAATTAGAAACTTCTACCGTTTCTCTCGCAGGCGCGGTATCGGCATTGAAATAATTGCCGTAAACCTGGTTTATCTTTGCAAAATTATTCATATCACTGATGAAAATTGAGGTTTTTACCACATTTTCAAAAGTCATTCCCGCTTCGGTTAAAATTGCATTCAGGTTTTCCATTACCAACTTTGTTTCCTCTTCCAAATTGTTGGTTTCCAACTCACTGGTTTTGGGATTTATGGCGATTTGCCCTGAGATAAAAAGCATATTTCCGCTTAAAACAGCCTGGTTGTAAGGCCCTATTGGTGCCGGGGCATTCGTTGTTTTAATTATTTTTTTCATTTCTATAATTGTTAATTTGTCAATTTGTTGATTCGAAGATTCGTTAATTAGTTAATTCGTTATTTCGAAGATTCGTTAATCCGTCACTTCTTTAGTCTTGGCTCTTGTTTCTTATTTCCTAACTCTGATATTTTGCCACGAATACACGAATATTTATCAAAGCCTTATTTCCCGCAAATACATTGTTATCTTAAAATCTCTTATCTATATTCTCACATCTAAAATCTCAATACAATACTCAAATTAAAGTCTTCTATCCGGCTCAAGGCGTTTGTCGTATTTAATATCGCTAAGTATCGAAGATTTTATTCCGATAAAGAAATACCAGGATGCGCGCGGACTAAAGGGAACCCAGTTAAAACTCAATCTCCAGCTGTCCAGATCCCGCTGAAACCTCAATTGGGTATAAGTGAACCCCTTCGCTTTTATATCAAATCCTGAGGAGGTACCCACTACCCATTTTGGGGAAAGTTCAATGTCTCCGGAAAACATAATAGAATGCGAGGTAATCTCACTTTGCCTGGCCGAATTGTTATAGGTCATTGTATAAGCAAGACGGAGGTTCCATGGAATTTTGTAATTATACCATTGGTTATCGGCCTTATCTTCTTTATCAAAAACATCTTCTTCCTCATTGAATTTTCCATCCAGGTCTGCTGACTTCCCAAAAAGATCATCGGGCCTGCCTCCGTTACGGAAGGTTTCATTATCAAGTTTATCGGTACTTTCTTCTTTTTCGCCCTTTTCAAAATCCTTGCTGGAAAACGAATATCCGAAACTCATATTGGCCGAAGTAAGCCGGAAAAGGCTTCCGCCATTATCCATATTCAATTTGTCAATACGCCTGTTATTGTTATCCAGGGCATAAACATCAAGGTTGGCTGACAGGTTCACATCTAGTTTGTCTTGAATGACAGGGATGCTTCCGCGTAAACTTATAGGTGCCAGTCGCAAAGAGTCTCCAGCAAGATTATAAGCGGTACTCACGCTAAAGTTGTTTAAAAGTTTGATATTTTTTGGTTCGGTGGCTGTACTGTCTTTATCTCTTACTTTTGCTTCCAGGGTATTGCTGACGGAAAGCCCGACAGAGCTTCCAAACAATCTTCCCGGAGCACCAAACAATGTACCCTGAAACCTTGAGTAATCCACAAATTCATTAAGGGAAGGGTCAACTTCATTCTCGATTTCATATTGATCGTAATATTGGTCAAAGCCGGGATTGATATTATAACTAATGGAAGGCCTCATTACATGCCTTATGGCCTGAATTTTATTTTCCTTTCCAAAATTGACCAACCCGTAAAGTGTAGTCCCCATACTGGTGCTAAAATTATAAGTGCGGTAAGAGTCAAATCCACTCACTGTGTCTATCAAAACTTGCCTGGCAGTTTGATCAAAAGAACGGTCAAATGTTTTAAAAACCCAAGTCTCCTGGTAGTTGGCACTGGAACTAACACTTAAGAACTTAAATAATTTAAAGTTTGTTGATATGGGAATACTATGTTGGGCTCCAAAATTGGCGTCACGGAACATTTCAGGCTTAAAAAACAAAGAGTCGGTGGTTCTGATCCTGTTTTCTCCCCTAAAGTTATATTGCAGGTTGATATTTTGTATCAATCCTTTTTTTGAGCCAAGCTTGGGCGCAAGCGGATAAATCCTGGAAACACTTGCCTGCACTGTAGGCAGGGTCATATTTATTTCCTTGGTATTGGTATTTTGTGAATGAGTAGCAACCACATTGAGATTGACCTGTGGCTCACCCTGGAAGGTCTTGGAATACGAAACCGAAGAACTCAGGGAATTATTAAGGAAATTTGCGGAATTGGCCTGATTGACAGAGGCCTGATAATATTCGCTGCTTCCAAGGTTCACCGATGCTGAAAATCTTGAATTTGGATTTGCCTTGGCATCCTGTGAATGTGACCATTGAAGGTTATATACTGAACGTTGGGAGAAATCCGGAAATCCACGTTCACTCTCAAGAAGGTTCTCATACCTGATATTGACATTTCCGCGGAAGCGGTATCTAAGCGCATAATTTGATTCCAGGCGTAAACCATAACTCCCGTTGGTATAATAATCTCCTAAAGCCAATAAATCTGCATAATCACTTAGTGCAAAGTAATAACCTCCATTTTGTAAAAAATAGCCCCTTCGGTTGGTTTGCCCGAAGGATGGGATAATAAAACCAGAGGTTTGTTCATTGGTCATGGGAAAATACCCAAAAGGCAGACCCAGGGGGGTAGGCACATCGGCAATGAACATATTCACCAGGCCGGTGACAATTTTTTTCTTGGGAACAAATTTAATCTTTCGCGCATAAAAGTAATAATCGGGATCTTCCGCATTTTCAGAAGTAGTAAAACGCACATTTTGCATAAAATATACCGAATCATTTTCACGCTTGGTAGTCTCACCCAGCACTTTAAAAGACCCTTCTTCGGTTCTGGAATTATAGATCAGGGCTTTTTTGGAATCGAAATTAAATCGGAGCGAATCCGGCTCAATGGTATTTTGTGCCTGGGTAAATATGGGACGTTGGGAATAGGCGCCTGTAGAATCCGGGATTCCGTAAGCGTAGACTTCATTTTTTTCATTGTCCATAATGATCAATCCTGCGGTTATTACCATATCCCCATAGGTGATTTGTGCCTGATCAAATAAATACATCCGATTTTCTTTTCGGCTAATCCGCATATAATCTTCAGCCTTATAAGTGATCACATCAGATAAAAGAGGAGCCTTGGTTTTTACTGAATCTATTTTTATGGTGTCCTGTTCCACAATTCTGGAGGCGGTAGAAAGTGAATCTGCTACGCGTACAATACTGTCCCTTTCAGCTTCAATGCGGACTTCACCTGCGGGTTTAGTTTCCTGAGCCAAAGAAAATTCAGGGGCCAACAGCAAAATAACACTAGAAAAAAGAATATAAATTGAGTTTGTCCGCAATGCTATAAGTGGTATTTTTGTCAAGAATGGCTTGCTTATTGAATAGTCAAAATTACATATATTTTTTTAGCTTCCTTTTGGGATTTTAAAAAAATAAACCATTAAAATAATTGTCCTAATATATCGTTAAATTATTTATGAAAACATCCCTCCTTAAACTCCTCGTATTAGTATTTACCGGATTTGTATTAATGGCCTCAACTCCTTTAAAACCGGAACCAATTAAATCTAAATTTATAGTGGTCCTGGATGCAGGTCATGGCGGAAAAGATCCCGGAAACCGGGGAGGAGGATTTCATGAAAAAGATATTGCATTGAGCATTGTTTTAAAGATTGGGCAGGAATTGGAAAAAAATCCTAATATCAAGGTCATTTATACCCGGGATACAGACGTGTTCATTCCGCTTGATCAGCGCGCTAAAATTGCCAATGACGCCAAAGCCGATCTTTTTATTTCGGTACATTGCAACGCGCATAGTTCTCAGGCTTATGGCACAGAGACCTTTGTGTTGGGGCTTCATAAAAACCAATCCAACTTTGAAGTTGCAAAAAAGGAAAATTCTGTAATTTTTCTGGAAGAGAATTATGAAGTTACCTATGATGGTTTCGACCCCAATTCTCCGGAATCTTATATTGGCATGATGATTATGCAGGAAGAATACCTGGATCAAAGCATACTTCTGGCAGATTTTGTTCAGAAAAAATTCACCAACGATTTAAGCAGGAATGACAGGGGCGTAAAACAAGCGGGATTTCTTGTGCTCCATCAAACCTATATGCCCAGCGTTTTAATAGAAACAGGGTTTCTTACCAATTCCAACGAAGGGCCATTTTTAAACAGCAATACAGGACAATCAAAAATGGCGGGAGCCATTGTAGACGCAGTAATGGACTACAGTCACAATATAAATCTTGCGGTTCTGGATAATTTAGGAGAAGAAACTCCGGTTAAAGTTGTTGCCGAAAAGGAATTTGATGATACCTTTATAGATGTAACCTTTAAGGTACAACTCTCTGCAAGTTCCAGAAAAATAGAACCAAAATCTTCTAATTTTAAAGGTCTGAATCCTGTTTTTAGGGAAAAGGAAGGGAAATTGTATAAATACTACTTTGGTGCTACCTCCAGTTATTCCCAAATACAAAAGCTTCACGAGAATGCAAAAAATAAAGGTTATACCGGAAGTTATTTGGTGGCTTTTAAGGAAGGCAAAAAGATTACCGTTAATGAGGCGTTAAAATCTCAGGCTAAATAGGGGTACTTTAATATTTTTATATTTAAATTTGCTCATATTCTAAAATTAAATACTTTTGAAATATACTAAAGAGGTAAAAACGGGCATTCTGGCAATTGTTGCTATATTAATACTCATATTTGGATACAGTTTTCTCAAAGGTAAAAATCTCTTAGATTCAAGTCGAATTTTTTATGCCATATATTCTGATGTGGAAGGTTTATCACAATCCTCGCCTGTAACCATCAATGGTCTTAAGGTAGGCCAAATCCAAAAAATAGATTTTTTAAATGAAACCGGGTTGCTTCTAGCGACATTTACAGTAGACAGCGATTTTAAATTTTCCAAAAACAGCCTGGCCCAAATTTACGGTGGTGGACTCATTGGCGGAAAATCCCTTGCCATTGTTCCCGATTACAATTCTAAAGTAATGGCCAAAACGGGCGATACCCTGCCCGGTGATATAGAAGAAGGGATAATGGAACTGGTAAATGAAAGACTTACCCCTTTGCAGGTTAAAGTAGAAAGGGTAATTGTGAATGCCGATTCCTTACTAACGGCATTTAACGAAGTCTTAAATCCGGAAACCAGAAATAATATCGCCGCTTCTTTTGATGATTTGGCTGAAACGGTAAAATCCTTTAAAACTACCGCAGAGTCTTTAAAAGGAATTGTTGAAGGCAATTCGGCCAAGCTGGATGAAACCTTTACCAATCTTGATGAAATGTCTGAAAATTTTAACAAATTCTCAGATACTCTGGCCCAGGTGAATATTAAGGGAATGACCAATGATTTGGAAAAGGTAATTGCCGATTTTGAAAAAATATCGAATAATTTGAGCTCCGGTCAAGGAACTGCAGGAAAACTGTTGACAGATGACAAGGTTTATGATAATCTGGATCGCGCCACAAAACAAATGGAACAACTCGTACAAGACATAAAATTGAATCCTAAAAGATATGTTCACTTCTCTGTATTCGGAAAAAATACCGGATCCTATGAAGCTCCAAAGGATTCTTTAAAATAAGAACGTATGCAATTTATTACCCAGATTGTTTTTCTATTAGTGCTTATTGGCGGAATTGCCTTTTTTACCAGAAATATTCGCCGGATTATTCGAAACATCAAAGTCGGGCGAAAAGTAGACCGAAACGATCACCCAAATGAACGCTGGGGCCAAATGGCACGAATTGCCATTGGACAATCCAAAATGGTAAAAAAACCTATCGCAGGGGTATTACACGTAATCGTTTATCTGGGTTTTATTATAATAAATATTGAAGTTCTCGAGATAATGATCGACGGGATTTTTGGCACTCACCGAATTCTTTCATTTTTAGGAGGTTTATATAGTTTTCTAATCGGATCCTTTGAAATTCTCGCAATCCTGGTCTTGGTTTCTGTAGTTGTTTTTTGGATACGCAGAATGATTTTACAAATTCCGCGCTTCTGGAATAAAGAAATGACAAGCTGGCCTAAAAATGATGCATTGAACATTTTATATTTTGAGATGGTTTTAATGTCATTGTTCTTAATAATGAATGCCGCCGATCATCAATTACAACTTAATGGAGCAGCCCATTATGCCCAGGAAGCAGGAATTGCCGGGGCTTTTCCAATAAGCCAGGTATTTTTGCCCTGGTTTGAAGGATTTAGCAATGCAAGTCTCATTATTGTTGAAAGATCTTCCTGGTGGCTGCACATTATCGGAATTTTGATCTTCTTAAACTATTTATATTATTCCAAGCATTTACATATTTTACTGGCATTCCCAAATGTCTATTACGCGAAGTTGACCCCAAAAGGGAAATTAGATAATTTGGAATCGGTGACCAACGAGGTAAAATTGATGATGGATCCCAATGCCAATCCTTATGCTGCTCCGGCAGAAGCTGCGGAAAACGAAGTACCTGAAAAATTTGGAGCTTCAGATGTGATGGATCTCAACCAGATCCAGTTGTTAAATGCTTATACCTGCACCGAATGCGGAAGGTGCACAGCAGAGTGCCCGGCAAATCAAACGGGGAAAAAGCTCTCTCCACGTAAGATCATGATGGATACGCGGGACCGTCTTGAGGAAGTTGGTGAGATCATCAATAAAAAAGGCAAGTTTGAAAATGACGGGAAACAATTGCTGGATGATTATATTCTAAGGGAAGAACTTTGGGCTTGTACTACTTGCAATGCCTGTGTGGAAGCTTGTCCGGTAGGAATAGATCCCTTATCCATAATTGTGGATATGCGGCGTTATTTGGTGATGGAGCAAAGCGCGGCGCCTAAAGATCTGGCCATAGCGATGACCAATATTGAGAACAACGGAGCTCCCTGGCCTTATAACCAGATGGATAGGTTGAATTGGGCAGAAGAAAATTAGAGATATTCAAGTTTGAGGATACCATTTTTGAACAGCTTGCCTTTTTAATGGGATTTTTATAACTCCCATTTTAATTGAATAGAGGACAATCTGCTGGGAACAGCTACCTCACAAAAGGAAGTTTGTAATTTGGTTTCAGAAAAAAATAAAACACGTTTTTAAAGAACAATAAAATGGCAGAAGCAATAAAAGTTCCAACAATGGCCGAATATATGGCAGAAGGCAAAAAACCTGAAGTTTTATTTTGGGTGGGTTGTATGGGAAGTTTTGACGATCGTGCAAAAAAAATCACAAAGGCATTTGTGCGCCTTTTACAAAAAGCCAAGGTGGATTTCGCGGTATTGGGCACCGAAGAAAGTTGCACGGAGGATCCGGCCAAACGTGCAGGAAACGAATTTCTTTTCCAAATGCAGGCCGTTACCAATATTGAAGTGCTAAATGCCTATGAAATCAAAAAAATAGTAACTGCATGCCCTCATTGCTTTAATACAATAAAAAATGAATATCCGGAATTGGGCGGAAATTATGAAGTGATGCACCACACCACTTTCCTGAAATCCTTATTGGATGAAGGACGGTTAAAAGTTGAAGGCGGAAAGTTTAAAGGCAAACGCATCACCTTTCACGATCCCTGCTATTTAGGACGTGCAAACAACGAATATGAAGCTCCCAGGGAATTATTAAGAAAACTTGAAGTTGAGCTTTTAGAAATGCGGAAATGTAAGAGTGAAGGACTTTGTTGCGGTGCCGGCGGCGGACAAATGTTTAAAGAACCTGAATCTGGAAACAAAGATGTAAATATTGAACGCACTGAACAGGCAATGGAAGTAGAGCCTGAAATTATAGCTGCGGGTTGCCCATTTTGTATGACAATGATGACAGATGGCGTTAAAGGTAAGGATCAGGAAGGAAAAATTCAGGTTATGGATGTGGCTGAGATGATTGCCAACGCTGAAGAATTATAAAAACAGGCTATTTGCTGAACAGTTTTTAATACGTTAAACTTCCTAATTAAATGGTACTATCTTTGAAGCTATACCTTTAATAAAGTAGCTTTGTAAAATTAAAATCCACAAAAAAAATGCTAATACCTTTCGAAAATTTACCCGATTCATCCAAGGTTTGGATCTATCAGGCCAACCGATCTTTTTCAGATCAGGAACTTCAGGAAATAACAACTCAATCAGAAGATTTTATTACCCAATGGACCGTGCATGGATCCGATTTAAAAGCTTCATTCGAAATTCGATACAAACGTTTTATAATTTTTGGCCTTGATCAGGAATTGAATATGGCAAGCGGATGTTCAATAGACGCTTCAGTTCATTTTATTCAACAACTTGAAAAACAGTATAATGTAGAATTATTGGATAAAATGAATGTGAGTTATAAACAGGGAGAATTCATTGCGTATAAAAATCTTATCGATTTCAGAAAAATGGCAAAAGAGAAAGCGGTTTCTCCGAATACCATTGTATTTAATAATTTGGTAAACACTAAGGCTGAATATCTTTCAGATTGGGAAGTTCCCGCTTCAGAAAGCTGGCACAACCGTTTTTTAAAGTAAAACCTAAATGAAGTTTTTTCAGCTTTATTTAGTTACATTTTTCTTGCTTGCAGTTTCCGCCCCTATTTTTGCCCAGCAATCAAATCCTCTGATATCTATTGATTATGCTGAGCAGCGCATTTGGGTAGATAGCTTGTACAGCAATATGAGTTTGGAGGAAAAGGTGGGCCAATTGTTTATGGTCGATATTTTTTCCAACCAATCCCTGGTTAAAACCGATAAAATAAAGGATCTTATCAGGGATCAATATGTTGGGGGAATTATTTTTTCCAGGGGAGGGCCACAGCAACAGGCAAAATTAAACAACGAATATCAGGCACTCTCCAAAACTCCTTTATTAATAGGAATGGATGCCGAATGGGGATTGGCCATGAGGCTGGATTCCACCTTTTCCCTGCCCTGGAACATGACTTTGGGCGCAATTCAAAACCTTCAACTTATTGAAGAAGCTGGAGCCGCTATTTCACGTAATTCCAAACGTTTAGGGGTACATGTTAATTTTTCTCCGGTTGTTGATATCAATACCAATTCTGATAATCCAATTATTGGGAACCGTTCATTTGGCGAGAAGAAAGTTAACGTCACCCAGAAAGCCCTGGCATTCATGAAAGGCATGCAAAGTGAAGGAATTTTATCGAATGCCAAACATTTCCCCGGCCATGGCGATACCCAAACCGATTCCCACAAAACCCTGCCCACCATCTCTTTTTCAAAAGCCAGAATTGACAGTATAGAACTTTATCCGTTCAAAAAATTGATCCAGGAAGGGGTGTCAAGTGTTATGGTGGCCCACCTGAATATTCCAAGCATGGAGGAACAACTGGATTTGCCTTCTTCCTTATCAAAAACAATCGTAACAGAGCTATTAAAGGGGAAACTGGATTTTAAAGGACTCATTTTTACAGATGGCCTTAAAATGAAGGGCATCACAAATTATAAGGATCCGGGTGATATTGAATTAGCTGCTTTTCTTGCCGGAAATGATATTTTGCTGGGTTCAGATGATATGCCAAAAGCTTCCGCATTAATAATTGAGGCATACAAATCGGGCGTAATTTCCGAAGAACGGTTGGCTTATTCTGTAAGGAAAATTCTTTTTGCCAAATATAAAGCCGGGTTAAACAATTATAAACCCGTGGCTAAATCCAATTTAGTCGAAGATCTCAATACCATCAGTGACCTTGTGCTTTATGATAAATTAATTGAAAATTCCATTACGCTCATAAAGAATAACAACGGGATCCTCCCGGTTAAAAATTTGGAAACAAAAAAAATAGCTTATGTGAATTTTGGGGATGCTGATGGCGCCCCTTTTCTGAAACAACTTTCCAAATATGCCGAAGTTGATTGGGTGAAGGCTTCGAAACTCGATGAATTGCTGGAAAAACTGAAGGCGTATAATTATGTGATCCTGGGTTTTCACAAATCGAACGCCTCTCCCTGGGCAAGTTATAAATTCAGTAAAGACGAACTCACCTGGATCCAGGAAATTGCCAGAAACAATATTACCGTACTTGATGTTTTTACAAGGCCTTACGCGTTGTTGGATTTAAAATCCAGCAGTAACCTGGAGGGAATAGTAGTAAGTTACCAGAACTCTGCGGTTGCCCAGGAAAAATCAGCGCAAATTATTTTTGGTGCCCTGGAGGCAAAAGGAAGATTGCCGGTAAGCCTTGGGAACAACTTCCCGGTGGGCACCGGCTATAACACAAAAGCCTTGGAAAAGTTATCTTACGGAATTCCGGAATCGGTGGGTATGAATTCGCGGAAACTACAAAAAATAGATTCGGTTATAAATGTCGCTTTAGAAGGGGAAATGACCCCGGGTTTGCAAGTATTAGTGGCTCGAAAAGGAAAAGTGATCTACCAGCGCAATGCCGGTTTTCATACCTATGAAAAAGAAATTGCGGTAACCGATTCTTCCTTATATGATCTGGCTTCACTTACCAAAATATTGGCAAGCCTTCCGTTAATTATGGAGCTGGAAGAAAATGGAGCATTGAATTTTAATTCAAAATTGGGTGATTTTATGCCATTCTTCAAAAATTCAAATAAGGCAGACATTAGTTTACAGAATATGTTAATGCATTATGCCAGGTTAAACCCCTGGTTGCCGTTTTATGTGCCTACAATTGACAAAGCTACAAAACGCCCATCGGTTAAATATTATCGGGATTCTTCCACAGTTGGCTTTAGCACTGTGGTAGCGGAGAAAATGTACATTAGGAACGATATAGGGGATTCTATTATGAGTATTATCAGGGACAGTAATTTAGAACCAAATATTGGTTATAAATACAGTGACCTGCCATTTTATATCATGAAATATTATCTGGAAGATTATTATAGTTCCTCCATGGCAAATTTAACCCAGGAGCATTTTTACAAACCATTAGGCGCCAATTATACCACCTATTTGCCAATGGAAAAATTTAAACTGGCACAAATTGTCCCCACTGAAAACGATAAATTATGGCGAAGGCAATTGGTCCACGGTCATGTTCACGATCAGGGCGCGGCAATGCAGGGAGGAATTGGAGGACATGCAGGATTGTTCAGCAATGCCAATGATGTAGCCAAAATCATGCAGATGTATTTAAACGGAGGAACTTATGGAGGGAAACGTTATCTTGATCAAAAAACATTGGACAAATTCAACACCTGTTATTATTGTGAAGAAAATGTAAGGAGGGGAGTTGGTTTCGACAAACCCCAACTCGGTACGGCCGGGCCCACCTGCGGCTGTGCATCATTGTCAAGTTTTGGTCATAGCGGGTTTACGGGAACTTTTACCTGGGCAGATCCTGAGGAAGAAATTGTTTATGTATTTTTATCCAACAGGATCAATCCCGATGTGGATAACCGAAGTTTGATAAGAGAGGATATCCGTTCAAAAATTCAAAGCATCATTTACGAATCTATAGATTTTTAGCCCATAAGTATCATTTAAAAAAGCCAGCAGGTTTTGAAGCGAGAGTCTCAAAATGTCGGCAAAACAGTAAAATATATGAAAATAGCCATAGTATGTTACCCAACCTTTGGGGGAAGCGGTGTAGTTGCAACAGAGTTGGGCATGGAGCTTTCAAATCGCGGACATGAAATTCATTTTATAACCTACAAACATCCAGTAAAGCTGGAACAATTAACCGGAAATATTCATTTTCACGAAGTAAATGTTCCTGAATATCCACTGTTCCATTACCAGCCCTACGAACTGGCGCTCAGCAGTAAACTGGTAAATATGGTAAAACTTTATAAAATCGAGGTTTTACATGTGCATTACGCTATTCCCCACGCATACGCCGGTTATATGGCCAAAAAAATGCTGGAGGAGGAAGGAATTTTTATTCCTATGGTGACAACCCTTCATGGAACCGATATTACCTTGGTTGGAAATCATCCTTTTTATAAACCTGCCGTTACCTTCAGTATCAATAACAGCAATGTGGTAACCTCGGTTTCCCAAAGTTTAAAAGAAGATACGTTGAGTTCCTTTAAGATCACCAAAGAAATTTATGTGGTGCCCAATTTTATAGATACTTCAAAATATCAAAAAAAATATACCGATTGCGAACGTTCCCTATTGGCTCATCCGGATGAAAAAATAATCTCGCATGTGAGCAATTTCAGGCCTGTTAAGCGTATTGCAGATGTAATCAATATTTTTGATAGTATTCAGAAAAAGGTAAAATCCAAACTGATCATGGTTGGAGATGGTCCTGAAAAAGAAATGGCCGAAAATTTGGTGATGGAATTAGGGATTGAAGATAAAGTGGTTTTCCTGGGTCAAAGCAATGAAGTAGATGAAATTCTTTGTTTTTCGGATCTTTTCCTTCTTCCGTCAGAAAAAGAGAGCTTTGGTCTTGCCGCGCTGGAAGCAATGGCTAACGGTGTTCCTGTTATTTCCTCTAACAGCGGGGGAATACCGGAATTGAATATACACGGGGTTTCCGGATATTTAAGCGATCTTGGAAATGTGGAAGAAATGGCGAATTTCGGAATTTCTATTCTGGAAAATGAAGAAACCCTGCAACGCTTTAAAATGAATGCCTGGAACCGGGCCAAAATTTTTGATGTACACAAAATTGTGCCTTTATATGAAGCTCTTTATGAAAAGGCACTTTCAGAAAAAATAAATAGCTGATTAAAAACGTAGGTTTCTAATCAGCTATTAAAATAAAGTTATCCTAATTTCCTAGAATTGGTAACGAAGACCAAGTGCGATGTCTGGTGAGAAATCGTTAATGCCTCTGTTATTTCTATAGTCATCATTATAAAAACCAAATTCAGGTCTGAAATCCAATGAGATCAGTAAAGGAATATCAAAATTGTATTCAATTCCTATATCTCCTGCAAGGAAAACAAACGTGTTGTCATCATAAACGTCTCTGCTGTCAGAAACACTTCCAACTCCACCACCAAGACCTGCATACCAGTTAAAACCACCTTCTATATTCCATACCCATTGGTATAATGCGGCAAGTTTTATCGCATCGTAATTATTACTGTCATTTCTCCAACCCAAATCAAATTCAAGACGGTTGTTATCACCCAATCCACGTTGGTAAGAAACTTCAGCGCCATAACCATTACCACCGCCAAATCGTAAACCAAGGGCGTTTTCTGAAATGGTTTGTGCCTGGGTTGCAGCCGTAGCTCCAATTACAAAAATTGCCAATAAAAATAATTTTTTCATATTTGTTGTTTTTTAGTTTTTAAAACTCTTGCAAATTTAACTGTTAAAATCAAATGTTAATACCCTACAAAGCCAATGTATTGTTAATAATCATTAAAGATCTGTTAACCAAAATCTGAAATAATTCGTAATTTTAGCCCTGTTATGAAAGAAAATTTAACAAAATTAAGCCAAGATCTTGAAGGTCAGCTTATTTACGACGATTTACATCGCAGCATCTATGCTACAGACGCATCGGTTTACCGGGAACTCCCATTGGCGGTATGTTATCCTAAAAACGAATCAGATTTAAAGATCCTGATCCATTTTGCGGGAAAACATGAAATTGGCCTGATTCCAAGAACAGCCGGCACTTCCCTGGCAGGGCAATGTGTGGGAGACGGGATCGTGGTGGATGTATCAAAACATTTCAATAAAATTCTCAAAATAGAGCCCGAAAATGGCATTGCAATCGTTCAGCCGGGGATAATCCGGGACGATCTAAACCGGGAACTTCAAAAACACGGTTTATTTTTTGGCCCGAATACCTCAACTTCCAACAGATGTATGATTGGTGGAATGGTGGGGAATAATTCCAGCGGAACCACATCCATTAAATACGGCACTACCCGGGACAAATTGTTAAAACTTAAATGCATTTTAAGCGATGGCAACGACGCCGAATTTTCTTCTGTTTCTACAGAAGAATTTCAGCGGAAATCGAATTTGAATTCTCTTGAAGGAACTATCTACAAGAATTTATACGATTTGTTGTCACCTGCTGAAGTTCAGCAAGAGATAAGGGAGAAGTTTCCTAAAGAAACTATTCATCGCAGAAATACGGGTTATGCCATTGATACTCTTATTTCAACCGAAGTTTTTTCCGAAACTGAAAAAGCTTTCAATCTTTGCAGTTTGCTTGCCGGAAGTGAAGGCACACTGGCATTCACCACAGAGATCACTTTGCAGCTCGACAGGATCCCGCCGACATATTCGGCGCTGGTAGCGGCTCATTTTTCCAGTATTGAAGATTGCATGCTGGCAGTTGTTCCCGCAATGGAAAGTGACTTGTATACCTGTGAAATGATGGACAAGATCATTCTTGATTGCACCAAACAAAGTTTAAAATATAAGGAAAACAGGTTTTTTATTGAAGGAGATCCCAAAGCGATCCTCATGCTGGAATTGCGTTCCAAAACCGCGGAAGATCTGGAAGAGCAAGTTCATATTTTACTGGAAAGATTAAATGCTTCCAAGCTGGCTTATGCCTTTCCTGTTTTGAGGGACGAACAAATAGACCAGGCTCTGGAACTTCGTAAAGCGGGACTTGGACTTTTGGGAAATATGATAGGCGATAAAAAGGCGGTCGCCTGTATTGAGGACACTGCCGTGGCCTTACCCGATCTGGCTAATTATATCGCCGAATTTTCCCAAATTATGAAAAGCCATGGGCAGGATGCCGTGTATTATGCACATGCCGGAGCAGGGGAACTGCATTTGCGCCCCATTCTCGACTTAAAGAAGCAAGAAGACGTAAAACTTTTTAGAACGATTACAGAAGAAGTTGCGGCCCTGGTGAAAAAATATCGGGGTTCTATGAGCGGGGAGCACGGAGATGGCAGATTGCGCGCCGAGTTTATAGAATTTATGATAGGCTCAAAAAATTATAAGATCCTAAAATCGGTTAAAAATACCTTTGACCCTAAAAATATTTTTAATCCCGGAAAAATTGTAGATGCGCCTCCAATGGATACTTCCCTAAGATATATACCCGAAAGGAGCGAACCTGAAATAAAAACCCTGATGGATTTTGAAGATTCAGAAGGAATCTTGCGTTTGGCCGAAAAATGCAACGGAAGCGGGGATTGCCGAAAATCTGTAGAATCCGGCGGAACTATGTGCCCAAGCTATCGTGCGACCAAAAATGAAAAAGACACTACAAGGGCAAGGGCAAATGCATTGCGGGAATTTCTCACCAATTCTGATAAACAAAACAAGTTTGATCACCAGGAATTAAAAGAAGTCTTTGATTTATGCATCAGTTGTAAAGGTTGCAAAAGTGAATGTCCGTCCGGGGTAGATGTAGCCGCATTAAAGGCAGAATTTCAGTTTCAATATCAAAAAGCCAATGGAAAATCCATGCGGGGCATAGCCTTTGCAAACAATGCGCAAATGAACAGGGTGGCTTCAATGGTTCCCGGTCTGGCTAATTTTCTTTTTACAAACAAGCTTACTTCGGGAATAGCAAAAAAGGTGATGGGAGTTGCTCCGCAGCGAAGTCTTCCCAAGCTTTCCAAACAAAGCTTATGGAGTTATTACCGGAAGCACAAATTGGAATTGGAAGTTTCAGATCCTATAAAAACAGTTTATTTATTCAACGATGAGTTTACAAATTTCCTGGATGCGAAAATAGGAATTGATGCGCTTGAATTGCTGAGCAAACTGAATTACCGGGTAAAAATTATCGAAAATCATGAAAGCGGAAGAGGCCATATTTCCAAAGGATTTTTGGAGGAAGCAAAAGTGCTCGCCAATAAAAACATCGATCTTTTTAAGGATCTGATTTCAAATGAAACTCCGCTAATTGGAATCGAACCTTCGGCAATTTTGAGTTTCAGGGATGAATATCTGCGTTTGGCAGAAAATCCTTTAGCAGCGGAAAAGTTCTCAAAAAACTGTTTTATAATCGAAGAATTTCTGAAAAATGAAATCGCTGCAGGGAATATAAAATCCTCTTCCTTTACTTCCGAAGAAAAAATTATTAAGATCCACGCCCATTGCCACCAAAAGGCATTATCCAATTCTGCGGTAACTTTTGACATATTAAACCTTCCCAAAAATTACAAGGTCACCATTATTTCCTCCGGCTGTTGCGGGATGGCAGGCTCTTTCGGTTACGAAAAAGAGCATTACGAAATAAGTATGAATATTGGGGAACAAAGCCTGTTTCCCGCTGTTCGAAGAAGCTCCCCGGAAACAATTATAGCGGCAAACGGAACCAGTTGCAGACATCAGATCTTTGACGGAACCAAACGAGAGGCAAAACATCCGGTTTCTGTTTTGAGGGAAGCTTTGGGAAGTTAGAAGTGAGATGTAAGAAATTAGAAGTTAGAATAAAGAGAATAGAAAATACGATTAGGTAAAAGTGCCATAATTATGATTTGCCCAATTGGAACGTGGGATTCTTCACTGCGTTCAGAATGACATACCAAGGGTGATTTTTGTCATTCTGAACTTACTTTTAGAAGAAACTTAGCCCTGAATGGGCATAATATGTGAACGATGGGCAACGCCCATCGATGAAAAAGTGCTCGTCGCAGGAGCCCTGAAGGGGCTGCATATCAAAAAGAGGATGCTTGGCCAGCGATGTAGAAAAGGAGTATCACCCTTTTTAGGCTGAAATATTGAGGCAAAAAGTAGATCCAGGCTCTTCATTCCATCACTCCGGTCACTTTATGGCGACCTTTTGATACACTTAGACTTTTTGGATGATGATGAAACAGAAACCTGAAAACAGAAAACGGCAAACTGATTTTTCTCCCTAACTTCGCCCCAAAACATCTACTTTGCAGCGAAAACGCTATTATTACCTGATAAAATTACAATACCTGGGCTACCGTTTACACGGCTGGCAGCGCCAACCCAATTTAAAAACCGTGGAGGGACTCATTAAAAAAACCATGAAATTTGTTTTGCCGGACCGCCAGACTAAGATCCTTGGCTCCAGCCGGACCGATGCCATGGTATCTGCCAATGAGGCGGCGTTTGAGTTGTTTTTATACGATGAGCCTTTGGAGGATTTCCCTGCGTTTATGAGCCTTTTCAATAAAAATCTCCCTCAGGATATCCTGGCAACAAGTATTAGGGAAGTTGATAATTTGTTTAATATTATTCAAAATCCTAAATTAAAGGAATATCTCTATCTGTTTTCATTTGGAGAAAAAAACCATCCTTTTTGTGCCCCGCTTATGGCGACAATTCAGGATGATCTCGATATAGATTTGATGAAAACCGGTGCAAAACTGTTTGAAGGCGCTCATAATTTCAAAAATTATTGTGTGGCTCCTTCTGAAAACACTGTATTTGAAAGGATCATAATAAAATCGGAGATTACCGAAAACCAGGTTTATACCGCGAATTTCTTTCCGAAAACCAGTTATGTATTTCGGGTTCAGGGCGCGGGGTTTTTAAGAAATCAAATTCGTTTGATGATGGGTGCCCTTATTCAGTTAGGAAAAGGGGAATTGGAACTCACCGACATCGAAAAAAGTCTGCAACCGGAAAATACCCAGGTTATAAATTATATCGCGCCGGCTTCGGGTTTGATTTTGAACAGGATAGAATTTGAATAAAAATATTAATTTGAAAATTTGATAATGTTATAATTTGAAGATTTGAAAATGTGATAATTTGAAAATGACTATTCTTCTTTTTCAAGAATAGTCAATGCAAGTCGAATGGTCCAATAATCAATGGCTTCTTCAAAATGTTCATAATAAGGTTTTAAAGCCTCGGTGTACTCGAGTTCTATTTTGGCTTTTTTAACAGCTAACAAATCTGCTTTGGAAACAAATTTATTGAGGTCTATTTTTTCGCCGTCCGCATAGAGTTTTGCAAGATGCGAATAAATTGTAGTACCGGAAAGGCCACGTTTTTGGGCGATCTCTTCCACACTTAAACCTTCGTTATAAAATTCCAGGGTAATTTTATGGGTATTTCCCCTGGTCACCTTTTTTGTGACGCGTTTTTCTTTATTGAAGGCGATTATTTCCTTAATGAACTGATATCCGTAATCCTGCATTTTTTTTCTGCCGACTCCGTTTATTTCAATAAAATCTTCGTCTGTCATCGGGCGTTCTTTTTCCATTTCCTTCAGGGTGGCATCGTTAAAGATCAAATACGCAGGAATTCCTTCTTCTTTGGCTAGTTTAAGGCGAAGTTGGCGAAGCTGTTCAAACAGGGAATTGTCTTTTTTACGGACAGATTTTACCTCTTTTTCCCGAATTTCCTTAAGATCCGGATTTTTGGCCAGTTGCAATTTTCCTCCATCAAAAAGCACATCTTTTGCAAAAGCGGTGAGCTGTAATCGATTGTGCTTGTGGAAGGCGATTTCCACAAAACCCAAATTGATCAACTGAATAATGTATTGTTGCCAGTTGTGCCAGGAAATTTCTTTTCCCACGCCGTAGGTTTTTAAAGCCTGGTAATTTTTTTCCAGAACCGATTCATTTTGCGCACCTCTAAGAACATCTATTACTGTAGTTATGGGTTCTTCTCCTTTTAAACGATAAATACAGGACAATGCTTTTTGGGCGATCAGCGTACCGTCAAAGAATACGGGCGGATTCCGGCAAATATCGCAGTTGCCGCAATCTTCCTGTTTTAGTTCCCCAAAATAACTGAGCAATATTTTTCTGCGGCAGGTTAAAGCTTCAGAATATTGCTTCATTCGCTCCAGTTTTGCCAGCTGAACTCCCGAATTTCCGGAGGTTTCAGCAAATTTTTGAAGCATCACCACATCGGCATAACTGTGGAATAAAATAGTGTCACTCGGCAATCCATCACGTCCCGATCTACCTATTTCCTGGTAATAACCTTCCAGGTTTTTGGGCATATTGTAATGGATCACCCAACGAATATTCGATTTATCGATGCCCATCCCAAATGCTATGGTAGCACAAATTATTTGCTTTTTATCATTGATAAAATTATCCTGAATTTTTGTTCGCTCCTTGTGGCTTAAACCGGCGTGATACGCTTCGGCTTTAAATCCGTTGGCTTTCAGTTTGGATGTAACATCTTCCGTATTTTTTCGGCTTAGGCAATAAATAATCCCGCTTTCATTTTTACGGGGCTCTAAAAATTGCAGGATCTGTTCCAAACGTTTTGTGCCGGGACGCACTTCCAGGCTCAGATTTTTTCTGTCGAAAGAAGCTATATGTTTTTTTGCAGCCGGAATATTCAACTGATCGCAAATATCTTTTCTTGTGGCTTTATCGGCAGTGGCAGTTAAAGCAATAAGCGGGGTAGTGGGAAAACGATTTTTTAAATAGCCCAATTGGGTATAAGCAGGCCTGAAATCATGACCCCAACTTGAAATACAATGAGCTTCATCTATTGCGATCAAACTCACTTTTCCGTCGCTTAAAAACCTATCAATTACCTGTAAACTTTCCGGCGCTACATATAAAAGTTTAAGCTGATTGTCGTCAATATGTTGAAAAATTTCCTGTTGTTCTGCGGCTGTCTGACTGCTATTGAGAAAAGCCGCGGGAATCCCGTTGGCCACAAGTCCGTCTACCTGATCCTTCATCAGGGCAATTAAGGGAGAAATTACCAGGGTGATCTTAGGCAATAAAATTGCGGGAAGCTGGAAACAAATCGATTTTCCGCCACCTGTAGGCATAATCACCAGATTATCCTTCCCTTCAAAAACAGAATCGATTATTTTCTTTTGTAAAGGTCTAAAGCTATCGTACCCAAAATATTCTTTAAGACAGCTAAAAAGTTTCTTTTCCTCCATTTTGCGAATTTAGAGAAAATAGATTTGAGAAATTAGATTTGAGATATGAGTATTGAGTTTTTTTTGAATGTGGAAAGTTGAAAGTTAAAAGAAAGGAGAAAAAAGAGAATAGAATATAGAGAAAAATCAAATTCCAAATCCCAAACTAACAAATTCCAAATTAACAAATTCACTCCCGATGCTTCGGGACTAAATAAATCTTTTATACTTTTATAGAAACATTCAGTTTATGGCGAAACGCAAAAGGCATTTGTTACGAAGACCGGAATCCACCAAAGCTTTAAATCAGATACCGGGGACCATTACTTACATTGGCAGGAAGGAATCTGTGGAAACCAAACTGGAAGTAATAGATTATAACACGGAAAATTTTGAACGTTACGAATCCACTCATCTGGAAGATGCCTTCAAATTTGAAAATCCCGACAAAGTTTCCTGGATCAATATTGACGGACTTAGCAATACCGCAGAAATTGAAAAACTCGGCAAGTATTATGAGTTGCATCCTCTTTTACTGGAAGATATCGCAAATACCAATCAGCGACCGAAAATAGACGAATACCCGGGTTATATTTTCATGGTGGTAAAAATGCTTTATTTCCCAAAGCAAAATTCTGATAAAAATATACATAGCCTTGTCATTGAACACATAAGCCTGGTGATGGGAAAGGATTATATACTTACCTTTCAGGAATCTGATGGAGATGTATTTGAAGGTGTAAGAGACCGAATTACAAATAACAAGGGACGCATTCGTAGCAATGGTGCCGATTATTTATTGTTTTGCCTGCTTGATGCCATTATAGATAATTATTTTGAAGTGATAGATAACATCAGCGAAAAAATTGAGATCCTGGAGGAAAAATTGTTCCAGATCCAGGCTAATGACGAAATTACCTTTGAAATTCAGGAACTGAAATGTACGATTTTGCGCATAAGACGTGCAGTTTTTCCACTTCGCGAGGTGCTTAGCCGGATAGAAAAACTGGGGAACAATCTAATTGAAGATAAAACCAGGAACTATTTCAGGGATTTATACGATCACGTTATCCAAGTTTCCGAAAACATTGATATCTACAGGGAAATGACCAGGGGCCTTATGGAAATGTACATGACAACCATCAGTAACAGAATGAACGAAATAATGAAGGTCCTCACCATTATTGCCACGATTTTTATTCCGCTCACTTTTATTGCCGGGGTTTATG
>JAENXB010000254.1 GCA_016649785.1 Flavobacteriaceae bacterium | reverse complement strand
GTGAGGCTAACAAAAGGTTGCTCCAATTCCTTAAAGTTTTTCCCATTCCAATAATTCATTAAAATATCTTCTACTGAACAACCCAGGGTAGTAATATATACACTAATTCTCCTTTTAATAATTTCAGCTGAAACCACCGGAATTAAGTAAGTGATGGCTATAGAGATCAGAATCAGTCCGGTAAACGAAAGTATTGCAGTAAGAATTTCCCAGAAAGGACCATAAGGCTCGATGTCGCCCAGGCCCAATGTGGATAAAGTATAGCCCGTATAAAATATTTTAGATATAATTGTGGTAGGTGAATTGCTCTCAATATTAATCAGCGAATCGGGTTGACTGATAAACAAAAGGCTGGCAGAAATCCATATTAACAGCAACCAGTTAATGAGGATAGACACTAAAATGAAAGCCCCACCCATCTCAAGAAGTTTTCCGGCCCCTGTTTTTTTATGAATAGCTAACAGTAATGTCCAAATGGTCTTGGAAAGCCGTTTTGTAATAAATCCTGCGCCTCGCACTGATAACGAAGTATTGATTAAATCAGTAGCGGTAATGATGAGCAATATTACTCCCAGAATGAATATAAAGTAGTTCATTTTATATCAAATTTATTTTTAAATTAAGTTCAACACCTTGGCATTCCATGATTGAATTAATTTTGAGCCCACAAAGTAAAGCCTGCTTCAGGATTAATGATTACATAATCTCACATAAGAGTTACATAATTCACACGTTTTGGATATACCTTTTTTTTCTTATAAACCACACGATGTAATCGACGGTAGTGGGGAGTCAAGTGAAGTCAAACTTTGTTAGTTTTATTGCATCCTCCTGATTATTAATTACATTTGACAGAAGTTGGAAGGGTTATTAAAAAATAAGCAATATGGAGCAGGACAAAAACAAGGAACCAGAAAAGAAAAAGGAAAATATCCAGGATAAAGCAGAACAATGGATCGATAAAGCGGAAGAATTTATTGACGAAACTGCAGACAAAATACATGAAAGCAAAACGTACGAAAAAGCAGATAAATCGTTAGAAAATGCCACTAAAAAGATTTTCCGGAAAGCCGGAAGGTTGTGGGGAAAATCGGAGCATTATTTTAAAAATAAGGATAAAAAAAAGGATATAAAATAGGATGACCACGAACTCCTGAAAAAATTCACGGTGTTGAACAAAACCGGAGGATTTGTGAGGAGAAGTAAACAATCAGTTTTATTATGAAATCCCCTTTGAGTCCCCGCTTTTTCTATGGGGGACGAGAAAAAGAGAATCAATTATAATGAAACATTTATCCACCCCGGGAGTTAGATAAAAAAGAAACCAAAAATATTTGAATGAAGTATTTAGTAAAAATAATCGATGTAAAATCGACCGATGAGCTGGAAGACGCCTGGAATAGCGACGACTTTAAGGAGTTGCTGGCAAGATTTGATTACCCCGATGCGGAACTATTAAAAACTACAGAATTGAAGGAATACCTTTTTATGGCCATTTCCGACTTTGAACCAAGCGAGGCAGCCGCTATTCTGCTTGACTACAAGCTTTCGGAACTACTAGCCGAAGGACAGATTGATAATCTTTCGCACGAAATGCTGCGGGTAAAAGTCTCTGAAAATTATACTGAGATCGACCTTCACCATGATTTGTTCAACATTAATCAGTTGCTTTACAAAGCCTACAACGGAAAGTTTCCCCAGGCCAAGGTAAACATCGTACAATTCGAAATAAGGGGCGAAAACAATGCCCCGGTGGAGATAACAAAAGAAACTGCATTGAAAGCGCTAAGTTACGGCCTTTCAGAAAACAATTTAATCAACCGCTTACTAAGCGATCAACTGGAGGGTCGAACATCCTTTCCCGAGGCTGAAGGAATTGTGTGGGACTTGCAAAACAAAGGAAACGATGTTTATTCGATAACGGTTTCAGAAAAATGGCTTACCAAAAAAGACTTTACAAACCTGGAATATGAATGTACGGTCCAGCCGTTTGAAGACCAGGATGAAGAAGATTAAAACCACCGGAAGCCCATTAAAAAACAGCCTGAACGGCTGGTTCCCCGCTGGTACGAATTTATAATTCGTACCTCAGCCCAGGGCTGAAAAATTTGAGGGATAAAATATTCCAAAACTTAACATTTTCAATTCTACTGAATTGCACACCGATTATAAATCGGCGCGAGCAAGGGGCTGTAAAAATAATATTTTAACAAAATTAACCACCCCTGGTTTTGTCCACATGATTTGCTGTATTTTTAATAATCCAACCACCCCGACCTATATAATAAACCAGGGCACCTCCCGATTCTCGGGACTGGCTCGCCTTAGAGGAAGAAGGCGGGGAAATTTTCGTGCTTCAAATTAAATTTTGTATTTCAAATATGTATAGAACAGTTTCTCCTCCTGACAGGAGGAGTGGATTCAGGTGATGTACGAACCTGAAGACGAGGTGGTTGTAGCAATTGTTACTTTATTTAAATTAAATTTACCACCCTGACCTGTGTAAACCAGGCCACCCCGCCTTATAAGAAAAAGGCGGGGAAAGTTTGTAATTCATTTATTATTTTGAATTTCATTCGTGTATAGAACCGTCTCCTCCCGGCTAAGGAGCCTGCCTGCCGGTAGGCAGGGAGTACCCAAGCTTGCGAAGGGGGAGGTGGTTGGAATCTTTTTATAAATCAACCACCCTGTCTCGTGCAAACCGAGACACCTCCCGAATAGGCGGGACAGGCTGTTGCAAACGACGGGCAGGTTAGAAGAGTTAAAAGGCAAATTTGACAAGAAGACAAGAAAAAGGTTCCAGTAACGGAGCCTTTTTTATTTTTTATTCGATTACTACCACCAAATATCTCGAAGCTTTCCAGAATTCATTCGGTTTGTCTATCACCAGAGCTTCAACTGTATTTGTTCCGGAGAGGTGATACGAATCAGCCGGATGATTGGCAAGTAATTCCGCCTTTTTTGCATTTAGTGTCAATTGTTTAAACTCGCGGATATCCACTTTTTGGAAATAGTCGCGGTTAAAGTCTTTTTTCAGGGCCAGGGTTTTTCCCATTCCTAAAACTCCGCCTTCTTTTTCAATCACATTCTTTTCTGCCAGTTCTTTTTTTGTTCCGAAGGCCCAATAAGCCGTATTCATGGCATTCGCCTGTTCTTGAAAGGCCTGTTCCTTTTCCCTTATTGTTTTTTCGCTTTCGGCGGTGATGGTTTCAATCTGCTGGTTCAGATTGGTAACATTAATATGCAGCGCTTCCAGTTCTTTGGACAGGCTGGCAATATCAGCATTTTTTTCAGCCATCTGTTTGTTCATGTTGTCGATGGTTTTTTCGAGTTCTTTTATTTTTGCATTCGAAGCCCGATATTTATTCGTAAGCGATTTTGCAAGCGCTTTGTTCTTCTGAAGCAGATCATTAATCAGTGCAATGTCTTCAGCAATTCGCTCTTTAGCATCGGTTTTCATTTCAACGCCGGAGGCTTTCTCGACCGAAATAATTTTTTCAATCGTTTTTATCGAATCAAGGTTCGACTGAATTTCGTTCATCTCATCAATAAATTTCAGAATGGTATTATTTTCCTGTACAGCAACTTGCGTAAGACTATCCTGT
>JAENXB010000422.1 GCA_016649785.1 Flavobacteriaceae bacterium | reverse complement strand
GTATAGAATCTATAGGGATAAAAGCAAATCTCGAGGAACTTGTTATGGATATTCCGCTTCCCGCTATTGCTCATTGGGAGGGGAATCATTTTTTAGTAGTTTATAAGACAAATCCCAGGTTTATTTTTGTTTCAGATCCGGCAATTGGCAGGGTGAAATATTCACATTCTGAATTTCTTGAAAAATGGGGAGAGACCGATAAACTACAAGGAGTTTTGCTTCTTGTGGAACCCACCGAAAAATTCTTTCAGGATGAATCTTATGAGCATCAGGTCAAAAGTGGTATCGGGTTCTTGTTTGACTACCTATTGCCGCATAAAAAATATTTAAACCAGGTTCTTCTTGGGTTATTTATAGCGACCATTGTACAATTAATGCTTCCTTTTTTGACCCAAAGTTTGGTGGACTACGGGATTAATTATGAAAATATTGGATTTATTCACCTCATAGTGACTGCTCAGCTTTTTTTGTTTCTTACCCGTTCGGCAGCTCAGGTAATAAGGGATTGGATCTTACTGTATATCAGTACCAGGGTAAATATCGCAATGATCAGCGATTTTCTTGACAAATTATTAAGGCTTCCCATTACGTATTTTGAATCAAAGACTACAGGAGATTTTATGCAAAGGATTTATGACCATCAAAGGATTGATGAGTTTTTAGGTGGCCGTGCTTTAACTATGCCTTTTGATATTTTTAATATTCTGGTTTTCGGTATAGTTTTAAGTTTTTTCGACACTACAATTACCATTATTTTCTTTCTCGGGACTTCATTATTTCTGGGATGGTCTCTGCTTTTTATGAAAAATAAGGAATTTTTGGATCACCAACTTTTTGATTTAAACAGGAAAGAACACTCTCTTTTTCTACAAATAATTTTAGCCGTTCAGGAAATTAAACTGAATAGCTCTGAACACAGGAGAAAAACCGAATGGAAGAACAACCAGGTCAAACTTTTTGGATTGCAATCAAATATTTTAAAGGTAGATCAGGCACAAATTAACGGGGGAAGGTTCATTAATGAACTCACCAATATTGCCATTGTTT
>JAENXB010000083.1 GCA_016649785.1 Flavobacteriaceae bacterium | reverse complement strand
TCTTAGTGCTTCTTCCCTCATTTTGGTACGCCACACGGTTGCCCATGACAGGAAGAAACGTTGTTCCGGGGTAAATCCGTCTATTTCACCGGGGTTGCCGTGTTCTTTCAAGTCCATTTGAAGTCCGTCGTAAGCCGCATTTACGCCGCCAAGATCTCCAATGTTTTCACCCAGGGTAAATTCCCCGTTGATGTAAACGCTGTCCAGCACTTCAATCGCACTGTACTGGTCGGCTAAAGCCCCGCCAAGTCCTTCAAATTGTTTAAGATCTTCAGTTGTCCACCAGTTGTTCAAATTACCCTGAGCATCGAATCTGGAACCGCTGTCGTCAAACCCATGAGAGATCTCATGGCCAATCACTGCGCCAATTCCACCATAATTTATGGCAGCATCGGCTTTATAATCGTAGAATGGCGGTTGCAGGATAGCCGCAGGGAACACAATCTCGTTGTAGCTTGGATTGTAATATGCATTGACTATTTGGGGAGCCATATACCATTCGGTTTTGTCAACCGGTTTTCCCAATTTATCCATATCTTCTTTTACGATCCATTTGGAAGCGTTCATCATATTGTGGAAGAAGGATCCTTTTTCGTCCTTTGGGCCGGCGATTTCAAGCGCGCTGTAATCTTTCCATTTATCGGGATACCCAACTTTAATTGTGGTAGTTCCCAATTTCTCGATGGCTTTGATCTTAGTGCTGTCGCTCATCCAGCTAAGGTTATTGATCCTAACTTCATAAGCCTTGATGATATTGGCTATCATTTCCTGAGCTTTTTCTTTAGCTTCCGGCGGAAAATTTTCTTCTACATATAATTTTCCCAGCGCTTCTCCCAGGGTGCCGTTAACTGTTCCAAGAGCACGTTCATTTAAGGGACGTTGTTCTTTGGCTCCTTGCAGGGTTTGATCGTAAAATTCCCAGTTTGCTCTTTCAATTTCGGTGCTTAAAGAATTGGCAGCATCATTGAAAAGGGTCCAGCGCAGGTAGGTTTTCCAGTTTTCAACATTATTCTCAGCAAAGGTCTTTTGCAGGGCCTGCATATATTTAGGTTGTGCTACAATTATGGTGTCCAAATTTGAAGCGCCAATTTTGTCAAAATAGGTTTTCCAATCTATTGCACTTACTTGTTTTTGCAATTCTGAAACCGACATAGGGTTGTAAGTTTTGCGGGCATCGCGGCGCTCTACTTTATCCAGTTGAGGTTGTGCGAGACCGGTTTCGAAAGCTAAAATTTGAGTCGCGCTTTTTGCTGCATCTTCCGGAGAATCTCCTAAATATTGCAACATTCTGGTGATATGGGATTTATATTTTTCCCTTTTTTCTTTTGAATCGGAATCCTCTCCCACGTAATAATCGCGATCTGGTAAGCCCAGTCTTGAAGGATAAATATAGGCAGCGTTCGTGTTGCTGTCTTTAGCATCGGCACGTACTGAAAATCCGAAGAATCCGGCACCGCCGTATTGCTGCATTTCGGTAAGATATGCCTGTAGTTCCGCTTTATTGGTTATAGCGCCGATTTTGGCAAGATAAGGTTGCAAAGGCTTGATTCCTTTCTCGTTACGCGTTAGGGTATCCATTATACTTTGGTAAAGGAAAACCGCTTTTGCCTGATCGCTGGAAGCATCCAGTTCTTTACTGTTAGAAGCCTTTTCAAGTAATGCAAGGGCATCGGCATCTGTTTTTTTACGCAATTCGTTAAAACTGCCCCAGGTGGTGTATTCGTCTGGAATTTCGGTAGAATCTACCCATTTTCCGTTGACGTACATGAAAAAATCATCCTGAGGATTTACGGTGGTATCCATAAAAGCAAGATTAATCCCATGGGTTTCAACTTTTTCCGCCATTTTTTTGTCGTCACTTTTACAACTGCTAACCGCTGCCGCAACGAGCAGTGGCATTAACAATGCATTGGTTATTTTTTTCATTCGTCGTTATTAATTAAACATTTGGCACTAAAGTACTAAAAAATAAGATATTGGATTTTGAGTGTTTTTTGTTCTGTTATTAATAAAATCAGGAAACAAACTTTCTTTTACCGCTATCGTAAAGAATAGGTATTCCATCTTCAAACTTTTTTTAGTCTTTAGTCCTGGCTCTTTAGTCTTGTTTCTTTAACCGCAAAGTCTACGGTATATGTAGTACTACAACTTCAAAAAAGATAACTTTTTAGTCTTTATTCTTGTCTCTTTCTTCTTGTTTCTTAAAGATAAAATTATTGGAGTTTTGAAATCAGGGTGCTGTCAAATTCTTTTTTGATTTGAGTGATCTCATCCACATTCTCATTTGGGATGGCGATGGAAAGTACATAATGTTTAATTTTCCAGGCATTTTGTATTTTCTCCAATACTCCGGAACCTCTGCAAATTCCCATTTGGGTGTCCAGAAGTTCATCGAACCAGGCGGTTTCCCCGTTTTCTGAGGCATAAATATTTCTTTCCAGGGTTGTAAAACTCCAGGCTTTTCCTTTGTCAAAATAAGGTTTTGCAAATTCCCTGAATTCTTTATTTTGCCAATTTTCGGTAGCATCGGTGCCAATGAAGATCCCATCGCCGGACATTAGACCGAAATATTCCTCAAAATTGGCTTGGGCGGCCGCCGCGTGCCAGTCTTCCAGGACCTTATTAATTTCTTCTTTGGAAACCGTTTGAGAACCCGTGTTTTCTGTTGCTGAGTTCTCATTTTCTGCTGATGGATTGTTACAGGAATAAGTAACAATCATTAAAAGGAGAAGACTTGGTTTTATCATTTGTTTAGTGTTTTAAATATTAGCCTGTTGAGGCGCGCTATAACGCGCATCAACAGGCTATAATGCGGAGGCGTGAGATAGCGTTAATCCTGTTGAGATGCGCTATAGCGCGTCTGTACGGCGATCCTGGGGCAATTCTATGGAATCTATAGGAGCCTCATATTTATCCAGTTCCAGTTCAAATTCTTCCAGGGTTTTTAGAAAGAGTTCGTTGATCTGGATTTTTAAATTGTTGAATTCCAAAGCCAGGTCTTCCGCGGTAGCAGCTATTTTTTTAGGTTGTAAATCGCGCTGTTGTGAAAGTTGTTCCAGGATCTTCGCATTTGTAAGAAGTACGGAAAGTCTTGCTTCCACAGGATTTGCCTTTAAAGAATCGGGTAAGGTCTCTTTCAGGTTTTTAAAGATCTCTGCGATAGGGCGGGCATTGGAAACAACATCGTTGACCGTATAATCCTTAAAATTTTGAATCTCGCTCTGGGCGATAATAAAAGCCAGCCAACCCGAAGTTACTTCACTTGCCTCGGGTAGCAAAGGCACTTGTTGTGCAGGTATCCCGAGTATTTGGTTAAAAGCAGTGGTATCTGTTTCATTTTTAGCCCCCTGTGACTTTAGATCCTTGTTTTGGTTGCATGCGGTTACCAAAAGAATTAAAACGATCCAAAATATATTTTTCATCTAAAACAGATTTATAATTTGTTGATATTGTGTCTTTTGTTTCTGAAACTTTACAATTAGCCTTTTATTGGGAAAATCAGGAATGTTTAAACGAACGGGAGCAAATTAGAAGCTACTGTCCATTTAATTACGAGGCTTTTCTATTCTGATAAATCCCTGTTGAGTGCTTTTTATCCTGATCTTAAAGAACAAAGTTAAGCAAACCCCCCGACAAAAAAGTGGGTTCGTCAAATGAGGATATAAAGTTCCTATTTTTGCCTCATTCGTATTATCTTCTTTGCTTAAATGGATATCTTTGCGCTACAAAATTGTAAAAATGAATTCAAAAAAAATATTGGTCATTGGCGCTGCCGGACAAATAGGAAGTGAGCTCACCATGAAATTACGAGGACTCTTTGGGAATGATAATGTAATAGCCAGTGATATCAAAAACGGAGGGGAGGAGCTGATGAATTCCGGGACTTTTGAAATTGCCGATGCCACAGATAAAGCAGGGATTGAAAGTTTAATTGAAAACCATAAAATTACAGATGTTTATTTAATGGCTGCAATGTTGAGTGCTACCGCTGAAAAAATCCCGATGAAGGCATGGAGTCTCAATATGGATTCTCTTTTCAATATTTTAAACCTGGCAAAAGACAAAAAAATAGAAAGGATCTTCTGGCCTTCCAGCATTGCCGTTTTTGGTCCGAGATCGCCAAAAGAAAATACTCCGCAAACCACGATCATGGAACCCAATACAGTTTACGGGATCAGTAAACAAACCGGGGAACGCTGGTGTGAATACTATTTTAATAAATATGGGGTTGATGTGCGCAGCATTCGTTTTCCGGGAATAATAAGTTATAAAACCCTGCCCGGGGGAGGAACTACAGATTATGCTATCGAGATTTTTCGCTCTGCCTTAAAAGATGGATGTTATACTTCCTTTTTAAGTGAAAACACCGCTTTACCGATGATGTTTATGGATGATGCCTTAAAAGCTACCGTTGATATTATGCAGGCTCCATCAGAAAAAATAAAGCTGCGTTCCTCCTATAATTTATCAGCCATGAGTTTTACCCCAAATGATTTGGCTTCAGAGATCAGGAAGCAACTGCCGGAATTTGAAATACGGTATAACCCGGATTCCCGTCAACAAATCGCCGATTCCTGGCCGGGTAGTATAGATGATAATGAAGCAAGAAAAGACTGGGGCTGGAAACACGAATTTGACATTAAGAAATTGACACGGGCCATGTTGGATGGATTAAAAACCGAGAAGTTGACTTTCTAAAACAATAAAAGCAGCCTGATCAAAAATAAGTGCCACCGGAACATAAAAAAACCGTCTAAAATTTAATTTTAGACGGTTTTTTTATGTTCCGAATGTTAATATAAAAATATATTATTCATTGATAACGCGCACCTGAGCTGCCGTTAGTCCTTTTCTTCCTTCTTCTTCAACGTACTCAACTTTGTCGCCTTCGTTTAAAGACTCACCACTAAGACCTGTAATGTGAACAAAAATATCTTTTCCTGTTTCGTCGTTGGTAATGAATCCGAATCCTTTAGATTCATTGAAAAATTTAACTGTACCTTCCATTATAATAAAATAAGTAATTAATAAAGCACAAACATACATAATATTTTTTAGCGGAAACAGTTAAAATAAATTTTTTTTAACGGAATTGGGATAATCCACTTGTTATAAATCCTTATCCCGCATTTTATCTAAGTTTTCCTTAGTGAAGGTATAATCTTTTAAATTTTTACCTTTCCAACGCACATATAAAAATATAGGCATAAGTATAAAGGCGCTGGCCAAAACGGTGATCCCAATAATCCTGTCGCCTAAAATCATGTTATCGTTCATTCTAAAATAAAACCCGGTGCCAACGGCAATAAGGATTATTATAGCTAATATTTTGATTATGGTGTTCATCTTTAAACGGTTACTTCAATTAATTTCTGCCTGTAAGCGGTTAACAATTTCGATTTGGATACAAAGCCAACATATTTTTCATCATCAACAACCGGTAGGTTCCAGGCATCACTGTCCTGGAATTTTTTCATGATATCCTTTACGCTGTCCTTATTAATATCGATAATTTCTGGAGCCCGTTGCATGAGTTCCTGAACTTTTATTTTATCATAGAGATCTTTTTCGAACATAACTGGCCGGATATCGTCTAAAAGGATGATTCCCATAAAGTTATCGTTTTCATCCAAAACGGGAAAAAGATTTCTGGAAGATTTTATTACGCCATTATGAATAACATCTCCTAAGTTCATATTCACTTTTAAGGGGACAAAATTGGTTTCAATTACCTGATCTATATTTAGCAGGGTGAGCACTTTATGATCCTTATCGTGGGTTAACAATTCATCACGGGCAGCCAATTCCATGGTATATACAGAGTGGGGCTGAAATTTGGTGGTAATTAAAAACGAAATAACCGAGGTGATCATTAATGGCACAATAAGTTCATAGCCCCCGGTAAGCTCGGCAATCAAGAAAATTGCGGTAAGCGGGGCGTGCAATACCCCGGCCATAAGTCCGGCCATTCCCACCATGGTAAAATTGCTGACAGATATTGGGTTTTTTAGGATCCCTAAATTATTTACGATCAATGCGAAACAGTGGCCCATGGCGCTGCCCATAAACAATACGGGCGCAAAAATACCACCTATACCACCGGCCCCGAATGTTAGGGCGGTACCAACAATTTTGAAGATCATAAGGCCTGCCAGCAAAGCGATGACTACCCAGATATTATCTAAAAACTCATTAAAAAAACTGTTGCCCAGGGCTTGCTTGTAATTCTCGGTTAACAGATTATTTATAACGCTGTAACCTTCCCCATATAGTGGAGGAATAAAATAAACCAGGATCCCAAGACCAATTCCGCCAACCAATAATCTTCTGAAAGGAGATCCAATTTTTTTAAAAAGATCACTGATTTTAAAATAGACCGTGGTAAAATACATCGAGCAAAGGGAGGCCAAAATCCCAAGGATTATATAAAACGGCACTTCCGAAATAAGGAATGGATCTTTAAGATGAAAGGATAAAAGAATATTTGCACCAAGAAAAAAATAAGAAGTTAAAATTGCCGAAACCGAAGCGATAAGTAAAGGAAGCAGTGAGACCAGAGTGAGGTCCAGGCTAAAAACCTCAATGGCAAAAATTATTCCTGCAATTGGTGCCTTGAAAATGGCAGACATTGCCCCTGCCGCCGCACAACTTACAAGCAGTGTGCGGGAATTTTGATTCATTTGGAACAACCGAGCAATATTTGAACCTATAGATGCTCCGGTTGCGACCGTTGGTCCCTCCAGTCCTACCGAACCTCCAAAACCTACCGTTAAAGGTGCTGTAATAAGAGATGCATACATTTGAAACGACCTCATGATCCCCTGGCGTTTTGAAATAGCATATAAGGTAGAGGGAATACCGTGGCCAATTTTCTTCTTAAACCCGTATTTAATAATAAAGTAGGCGAGTGCAAGACCTATAAGTGGGAAGATAAAATAAAAAGCCTGGTGATAAGTAACTATGAACTTGCCTTCCAGTTTATGTTGAATAAAGTGGGTGAGGTTTTTAATAGTAACGGCACCTAAACCGGCAGCAAGTCCTATAAAGGCACTTAATATCAGAATAAACTGATGTTGTGAAAGATGCTTGGTCCTCCAAAGTAAAAAGCGTTGAAATCCGGGAATTGTTATTGGACGCATTTTAGGAGCCTGAGTTTATATTGTTTAAAAAAATCATCTGAAAATTGATACTTAAGGTTTTACTTCTAAATGCAATTCGCCAAGTTGCTCCAAATCCAATTTTGCAGGGGCATCAATCATAACATCACGCCCGGAATTGTTTTTAGGGAAGGCAATAAAATCGCGAATAGTTTCCTGTCCGCTTAAAATTGCAACCAATCTGTCAAAACCAAAAGCGATCCCACCGTGTGGCGGAGCGCCAAATTCGAAGGCATTCATTAAAAATCCGAATTGAGCCTGGGCCTGTTCAGGAGTGAAACCTAAATAATCAAACATTTTTGATTGGGTTTGCTTATCGTGAATCCGAATTGATCCACCTCCAATTTCATTGCCGTTCATCACCAAATCGTATGCATTGGCGCGCACAGCTCCAGGATCGGTTTCTAATAATTTTATGTCTTCCGGTTTAGGAGAAGTAAACGGATGGTGCATCGCATGGAAGCGTTTTGACTCTTCATCCCATTCCAAAAGCGGGAAATCTACTACCCAAAGCGGGGCGAATTCCTTAGGATCTCGCAATTCCAATTTATTGGCCAAATGCATTCTGAGTGCGCTTAATTGCGTGCGGGTTTTGGCTGCATCCCCGGTCATGACCAAAATAAGGTCTCCGGGATTTGCACCGGTTTCTTTCGCCCAGTTTGCCAGGTCCTCTTCAGAATAAAATTTATCTACTGAAGACTTTAGGCTGCCGTCTTCGGCATATTTTACCCAAATTAGACCCTTTGCACCTATTTGCGGACGTTTCACCCAATTTACAAGGAAATCTATTTCTTTTCGGGTGTAGGTTGCAGCCCCGGGAACAGCGATCCCTACTACCAATTCCTGCTCATCAAATACAGTAAATCCCTTCCCTTGTGCAAGCTTGTTAAGTTCGGTAAATTTCATCCCAAAACGTATGTCGGGTTTGTCATTGCCGTATGTTTTCATGGCTTCAGCATAGGTCATTCTCGGGAAATTCCCAATCTCAACATTTTTTATTTCCTTCAGCAAATGCCGGGTAAGACCTTCAAAAACGTTTAAAATATCTTCCTGTTCCACAAAAGCCATTTCACAGTCAATTTGTGTGAATTCCGGCTGGCGGTCTGCCCTTAGGTCTTCATCCCTGAAACATTTTACGATCTGGAAATATTTGTCCATTCCCCCAACCATCAACAATTGTTTAAATGTTTGCGGGGATTGTGGCAAGGCATAGAACTGGCCCGCATTCATCCTGCTTGGCACCACAAAATCGCGGGCACCTTCGGGAGTGGATTTTATTAAATACGGGGTTTCTATCTCTATAAATCCCTGATTTGACAAGTAATTCCTAACCTTCATTCCAACCTGATGCCTGAACATGAGGTTTTCTCTTACGGGATTTCTTCTAATATCCAGATAACGGTATTTCATCCGGAGTTCTTCTCCTCCATCGGTGTCATTTTCAATAGTAAACGGCGGAGTTAAGGAAGGGTTTAGCAGATTGAATTCTGAAACCAATATTTCTATATCGCCGGTAGGCAACTGGGGGTTTTTTGATTGGCGCTCAATCACCGTTCCCTTGATCTGGATTACGAACTCGCGACCCAGTTGAGAAGCCTTTTCCAGGATTTCCTTTGAGGTGCGTTCTTCGTCAAAAATAAGCTGGGTAAGCCCATATCTGTCACGAAGGTCGACCCAAATCATAAAACCTTTATTCCTTATTTTTTGTACCCATCCGGCCAGGGTTACTTCCTCACCAATATGGGCATCTCTTAATTCACCACAGGTATGACTTCTATACATAATTCACTATTGAAATTTCGAATGGTAAAAGTAAGAAGTTATAGCGGTTTCTCAGGATTAAAGGCTTTAAAAAATAGAATTTCCAAACTTTATTATTCCTTGAATAAATTTAAAGGCTTTTGATAGGGTTTAAAATAGCTCAATGTTAATTTAATGTTACGTAAACATTGTATAAATGTAAACTTTTGCTTAAATTGGAAAAGAAAAATTAATAAATACTGTTATGAAAAATATTAAATCAATTTTAGTGATGGTTGCATTTCTGATTGTTTCAGTTATAACTGCCCAGGACATTGAACCAAGTTTCGAAAAACAAGGAGAATTAATTAAAGGAACCTTTTATTATGAAGATGGAAGTATTAGCCAGGAAGGCACATACAAGGATGGAAAACTTCACGGGCAATGGATTTCTTACGATCAGAACGGTAAAAAGAATGCCGTTGCAAATTACGAAGACGGGAGAAAAACAGGAAAATGGTTCTTTTGGAGCTCAGATCAGTTAACGGAAGTAGATTACAATAATAACAGGATCGCAGAGATTTTCAATAATAAAGACAAGGAAACAATAGTAAACAAGAATTAATTTTTAATCTTTTTATAAGAATAAAAAATCCCGAAGCCAGCAGCTTCGGGATTTTTGTTTTAGGCAGATTTCAATTCTTTTCTTTTTTGGCGCCTGTTTGAAATATTCACCTTTGCCCTGTTTACTAGGTAAAACATCACCGGGACTACAACTAAGGTAAGGAAGGTGGCGAATACCAATCCAAAAATAACCGTCCAGGCCAACGGACTCCAAAAGATCACGTTATCACCTCCAACGAATATTTTGGGGTCATAATCTGTGAACAAGCTAAAGAAATCGACATTCAAGCCAACAGCCAGAGGGACCAATCCAAGTACAGTTGTGATGGCAGTAAGCAATACCGGTCTTAACCTGGACTTTCCACCTGCCACAATAGCTTCAAAATATTCTTCCCGGGTAAGCAGTTCATCGCTTTCATATCCCAATTCCGCTTTTTTCCTGTCCATTAATAGTTGGGTGTAATCTACTAATACAATGGCGTTGTTAACTACAATTCCTGCAAGGGAAATAATTCCCATCATTGTCATAATAATGATGAAATCCATTTGAAAAACCACCAGTCCTAAAAATACACCGGCTAAACTCAGCACTACAGCCATCAAAATAATTACGGGCTTTGAGACCGAATTAAACTGGGCTACCAAAATCAGCATAATCCCACCTAATCCTATCAGTAGTGCTTTTAGCAAAAAGGCCATGTTCTCTGCCTGCTTTTCCTGTTCCCCGGTAAAGGCAAGATTCATTTTTTTAGGTAAATTGTAGTTGTTAAGGGAGGTTTTTAACTGATCCACTATTTCGTTGCCATTATACCCTTCCAAAACGTTGGAATAAATGGTTATTACGCGTTTAAGATCTTTTCTTTTAATTGAATTAAAGGCTGTGGTTGCTTTAGTTTCAACAACAGAAGAGATTGGAACCTGAACCAGATCTCCGGAGTTTTGATCCCTGAAAGTAATAGGTTGATTGAACAGCACATTTTGGTTATACCTCAATTCTTCGTTAAATCGCAGGTTTATCTCATAATCATCGCCACCTTCTTTATAAGTAGAGACCTCTTCTCCGTAAATCGCCCTACGCAGGGTTCTTCCAACATCTGATGTAGAAACACCTAACTGGCCCGCTTTTCGTCTGTCTACCCTTACGTCAAGTTCGAGTTTCGATTTGTTGACATCAATTTTTAATTCTTCTATTCCGGCGAGGTTCAAACTTTGGATATAGGATCTTACCTGTTCTGCTTCGGTGAGCATTTCATCATAATTTTCCCCTTTTAATTCAATATTTATAGGATAACCTGATGGTAGTCCTGCGGCATCTTTTTCAACAATAATGGATGCTCCGGCAAAACCTTTTAC
>JAENXB010000367.1 GCA_016649785.1 Flavobacteriaceae bacterium | reverse complement strand
GGGTAACAGGAGCTGTTAATGTGTTGATTGATATCACCAATAGAAAAAAAGAACAGGAAAAACTCTGGAAATTAAACAAAGAACTTTCGGATTATAAGCATGCTTTGGATGAATCGGCCATTGTAGCAATTACAGACCAAAAAGGAATTATCAAACATGTAAACGACAACTTCTGTGAAATCTCAAAATTTAGCCGGGAAGAATTAATAGGGCAAAATCACCGCATTGTCAATTCGGGATATCATTCTAAAGAATTTTTTCGGAATATGTGGAAAACTATTTCGTCAGGAAAAATCTGGAAAGGAAAAGTTAAAAACAAAGCGAAAGACGGGAGCATTTATTGGGTAGATACCATCATTACCCCCCTTCTGGATGAACGGGAAAAACCCTATCAATATGTTGTTACCCGATTTGACATCACCGAAGCCAAAAAAGCGAAAGAAAACATTAAAAAACGGAATGTAGAGCTTGTTATTCAATATGAGGAGAAAAAAATTCGGGCGGCAGAGTTAAGCCTTTCAAATAAGGAATTGGTAAAAACAAACACAGAACTGGACCGTTTTGTATACAGTGTCTCCCACGATCTGCGCTCCCCGCTCACTTCTATTCTCGGCCTGATTTCTTTTATAGAGGAAGACAGCAGGGAACCTGACACCCTGGAACAAGTTAAAATGATACGCTCCAGCATAAACCGCCTTGATGGATTCATTAAAAACATCCTGAGCTACTCTCAAAATAACCGCACCGGCCTGGAAACGAAAAAAATACCCATCAAGAAAACCATCAATAAAATTGTAAATTCGGTGCGCAATATCAAAGAGGCAAAAGGAATTTCATTTCAGGTTGACATTGACGAGCAAAAGCCATTTTATTCAGATTGGCAACGCTTTAATACCATCCTAGAAAACCTTATTTCCAATGGCGTTAAGCACCATACAAAAGAGGTTTCCGGAAGGTATTTAAAACTAACCGGCACAACAGACAGTGAAGAATTAAAACTCAGTATCTCCGATAATGGCATCGGGATTGATCCTGAATTTCACGATAAAATATTTGAAATGTTTTATCGCCTGTCGGGAACAACAGCCGGTTCCGGGTTTGGGTTGTATATTGTAAAGGAAACACTTGAAAAATTGCACGGAACCATTGAAGTCCAGTCTGAAAAAGGAGTGGGAACTACCTTTAGTATTACCCTTAAAAATTTAAAAAATGAGTGAAGAACCAACCCCCAGATTTGAAAACGTAATGATTATAGACGATAACCTTATTGATCTCTATATTGCATCGCGAATGATCACTAAAAACAGTTTCGGAAAAAAAGTATTGCAGTATTCCTCGGCCATAGAGGCATTAAAATACTTGCAGGAAAATCAGGATAACATTTCCCAGTTGCCGGAGGTGATTTTTTTGGATATTTACATGCCCGGAATGACCGGATTTGAATTTATGAAAGAGTATGGTAAACTGCCAACTCCTTTAAAAAATATTTGCAAAGTATTCATCATTTCCTCTTCCCTTGACGAGCAAGACGTAGCTTACGCAAACAACGATGAAAATATTGTGGCTATGAAGCAAAAACCCATTACAAAGGAATTCCTTGCCGATCTTAAGATAAGCTAAAGGC
>JAENXB010000259.1 GCA_016649785.1 Flavobacteriaceae bacterium | reverse complement strand
CTTTGGGTCCCGCTTTCTAAACATATTGCCAATGCGTGTAAAGTTGTTTTTGTACTGGACCAGCATCTGGTACGTCTCCAGTTGCTCCGGGGTAATCCGTTCCACAATATTCCTTTCAAAAGCAGTAGCGCGGAGATATTCGGAAAGGGAAATTCCTGCCCTGGCCGCTCTTCTTTGAAGCAGCTTTTTCTCGTAGATCGAGCAGCGGATCTGGATGTATTCCCTTTTCATTTTTTCTTTTAATAACTTTGCAACCTCCGGGCGCAAAGCAAGATTGTCATTACAATGACACATCTTGCTTTGCTATCTCAAATGAAATTCTCCACTGAAGTTCATCGTACCTATTACAACACTCATTCTTTCTAAAATTTATTTTTTTAAGGAGTCAGTACGTAACTTTTCAGCGGTACTTTTCTCAGTTATTCGTTTTCATCAAAAAAAAAATCTCCTGGAATAGCATCGAAAGACCGCTCCTGATTCAGGTACTATTTCATTAAAGCAGCGGAGGTAAGCCAAAAAAGTTTCTGGGCAGCACAATAGTTGATTCATCAATTCCTCCGCCAGAAGATCTAATTTCACCTCTCAGGATTTTTTTTGGCTTACTTCCAAATCCGCTTTTTAGACGAACCTCTTTTTCCTAAGATGTAGCTTTTGCGGAATCGTGGAAAATGGGGTGAGGACATCTTAGCACGTATCATTCCCGCCAGCTTTTCCCTTCCCATTTAATAATATTGAACATTTCCGGCAACCGGTCTCCAATATGATTTCCATATCTGGCAGCGATAGCCGATGGGTTATCATTGGTGGTCACATAGGTTTTTAAGCTCCGGCGATGTCGCTCAAAGAGCAATTTCCCAATGATCTCTTCCCGGTTATAGGCCTTATCTTCTTTTCCCAGATCGTCCAAGTACAATTTTCCGCGGTAGTAATCCTCCAGTTTGAAATTGCTGGTACTGTCTCTTTGAGCTTCGTAATACCTGGTAAGCATATCAACTGTGGATATGCGCGGGAACCAAAGCTGGGTACTTCCGGTATGCTTGAAAATTGCTTTTCCGATGCTATGAATTGCATCAAAAAGTGTGGATTTACCTACGCCGTAGTCCCCATATACCAACAATCCTTTATCGAGTCCCGCCTTATTTTTGATCACTCCGTATTCATTAAAATCGGGCATCTGTAAAAAATAGCGGAAAATGCTATAGATTATTTCCTGGTTTTCGTTTGTTATTTGAAATCCAGGAATGTAACTCCGAAACAGCTTCCAAAAAACTTTTTTATCGATCAAGGGGACTGGCATTTTTATTTTTGGTTGCTAAAATGATTTGGGAAGGTGTACTAATCATACTTTTGGATTTTATGCTGCACCATCAGATCCATCGTTTTTATTTTCACGGGCTTTTTAGCCTGTGCGATCAGTTGTCCTATTTTTTCCTTTAGCTTACTTGTATCCAGGATAATTCCTTTCCAAAATTCATCGGAACCGTTCAGCAGCTCATAGGCGAGCTGTAGTTGCCCCTCTGAAACACCATCCTTCTCCAGCATCAGCTGAATTGGCCCTAAGCAATTATCGAAGCTTGCCATCTCTATTTTTTTTGTTGGTGCGCCTTTATTTTTTAAGTTTTTCAGAAAGAGCTCCTGAAATTTAAGTGCCCACTGATAATATCCCAGGTAACTCTCCGGAATTTCAGATTTTTCAATTTTTAAGAATGGCTTTTTATCTAAAGTTTTAAGGTTTATTTGTTTTAATTGTTTAAGGTTTATTTGTTTATCTATACTCGCAATGCTTTGGACTTGCTTTGTGCACTGCTTAGACAATGCTTTGGGTGGTGCTTTATCCAATGCTTTGGGTGGTGCTGTGGTATTTTTAACCAAAGCAATGACATTGGCATTGTACTGGTTCTTACTTTTTTGGATCCACTTTACAAATTGCCAATCAACAAGATCCTGCAGCGCCCGGATATAGGTTTTATAATTCCTAATCCCCAGGGCCTCCATCGCCAGATCCGTTGGAAAGCCAAATTCTTCTTTCCATCCCAAACGATTGCAACGCTCGATTGCAAAGAAGTAAATAGCGGTATGGACTGGTTTTACTTTATTGGGATTATTAAAGCTGAAATCAAACCACGCCCGAGAAAATTCGTAGCCGTTCATAGCACTAAAATTTTGGATTTCCCAGTAGCCAGGAATTCAGTTTCTTCTTGTCGAAATAAATCGACTTCCTCCTAGGTTTGGAATGGGGGATTTTTCCGGCGCAGGTAAGCTTATACATGTAGCTCCGGGAAATTCCGGTATACTCGCAGGCCTCTTCCAGGGTTAGAACTTCCTTGTTTGCCACAAGCAGTTGTTCAATGCGCTTTAATCGATCTTCTAAATTTAAATCATTCATGAGTTCTATTTTTTTACAAAGCCGGCAAGGTCTGCTGGCCTCTGGTTATAGAAACAAATGACTAATTAAATTCCCTGAAAATCAATATGGTAACTGGTAATCAACTGGTAATTACCTTATAAATGCTTCTTAATTAGCCGGGAGATTTCCTTTAGGTAAGGGGCTTTGTTATTTCGCCAGTTGGTGATGTTCTTAGTAGACAAAATTTGGGTGGTACCTGCAGAATTTTTAAGGATGAAATAATGATCCGCCAATTGTATCATTTGATGGTTATTCAGGTTTTCAAATCCGATCATCAGGTGGCTTAAAAATTCCAATAGGGTTTGGCGGTTTACCTGTTTCGGCCTTTTGGGAGAAAGATTCTTCCATACCAAACGATTCCTGTTTGAAACTGGTTTCAATAGAATTAGCGACTGAAAACTTAAAAAATTTCCGTTTAGATAGTTCTCTGTGAATTCATTAAAAATAGCACTGGCCTGAACCTGGGTTAGCGCAATGGAGGTAAGGTTTAAATTCTGGAATTTTTCCAGTCCAGGGTCATTCAAAGTATAAACTTCCGTGGTATTTCTACTGATCCGGATCCTCTTTCGTTTAAGGATGAAATACATGGCTGAAATACTAAATAAAGCGGATACCATGTATATTGCAGTAAAACCGATTTTAAACCACAGTGGGTATGCAATGGTCCAGATATACCATATAAGTCCCGTCAAAAAGAAAAAACAGCAGGTAAAAAAAATTTGACCCAGTTGCGATTCAGTTTCCCGAAGCAGGTAATGATAAAACTCCAGGAGCTTTGCTCTTAACTGAAGGGTAAAAACCGCGAAACGTTCCAAAACCATCATAATGTACCTTTTTTATCTACTTAAAGATAACAAAAAGAGGGTGTAGACATTATTGAAAATTCAATTTTTGGTAAAATAAGATTTGACATTTAATGATATGAATTGGTGCATTAATCGCCGATTGAGTTCGATGAAAATGGCAAATTCCATCAAATAGCACCAATCTGTTTTTTAACACTTTTTCAAATGATTTACTTTTTATATCCGGAGCGTTTTCCATTT
>JAENXB010000180.1 GCA_016649785.1 Flavobacteriaceae bacterium | reverse complement strand
CATCCATGGCCGGTAAAATCAATGAACAATGGTTTATCCTGTTTTTTTGCGTAGGCCAAAGCTTCATCATAATCAAAGAAACCCTGAATCCCATGAGGAAGTTTTAGGAATTCCCCATATTTTGGTTTTCCAAAGGATCCTGAAATACCGACACTTTCTGAACCAATTCCGGAATTATTGACCATGTTAAAATCCTGGGAACTTAAGGGTGGCAAATATCCCGACAGTGCTTTTAAAGGAGCTCCAAAGAGACCGGGGATTAGGTACACCACAAAACTGAAAACAAAAACTGAACTTATCAATCTGGGGATAGAAATACTGTCAATTTTCTTTTCGTGAGGAAAAACGATCTTTCCTAATAAGTAAAAGCCTAAAAGTGAAAAGATCACGATCCACAGTGCAAGATAAATTTCTCTATCCAGTATATCCCAGTGATAAACCTGATCTACGATACTTAAGAATTTTAGTGCCAACGCAAGTTCTAAAAATCCCAGAACTACTTTTACCGTATTTAACCAACCTCCACTTTTGGGAAGCGAGCTCAGCCAACCGGGGAAGATAGCAAAAAGGGTAAAAGGAATAGCGAAAGCAATAGAAAAACCCAACATTCCAATAAGAGGCATCAACGTATCTCCATTGGCCGCCTGAAGCAGAATAGTTCCCGCAATTGGTCCAGTACAGCTAAATCCTACCAAAACCAGGGTAAAGGCCATAAAAAAAATCCCCATTAAACCTCCCCTGTCTGCCTGTTTGTCCATTTTATTTACAAATTTATTGGGTAACCTTATTTCGAATAACCCGAAAAATGATAACGCGAAGACCAGGAATATTGCAAAGAACAAAAGATTTGGAAGCCAGTGCGTACTTAAGAAATTAGCGAAACCTGCACCAAATATCAGCGAAAATATAATTCCTATAAGTGTATAAATACCAACAATGAATATCCCATAGATAAAAGCGTTCATTCTTCCCTTTTTCCGGTCTGTGCCGGATTTGGTAAAATAGGTGACCGTCATTGGGATCATAGGAAATACGCACGGAGTTAATAAGGCTGCCAGTCCGGCTCCAAAAGAGATCAGAAAGAAAGTTAAAAGTCCGGTCCAGCCCTTTTGATTGTCATCAACTTCTTTTTTGAAGGAATTTTCAAAAGGCACAAGCTCAACCAATGGAATCTCATCAGCTTTAGCTTCCATATTATCAGTCTTGTTCGTGGATTCAGGTTGTGAAGAAAATGGTACAGCCTGCAGAGATCTAATGGATCCCGTATTCCCCTTCTTCGAAAGAGAATTAACTTCCCCTGAACTATTGAAGGAGAAATCAGATTCAAACGGGATACATTGTCCGTTTACGTCAGAACATATCTGGAAGGATATACTTCCCTGAAATACAGGGGAAGATCCTGTTACCCTCACAACTTGCTGAAATACTGCTGTTTCCGTAAAATAAGTATATTCCCCTTCCCAGAGATCGTCATACTTTTTCTTCTGTCCAACAGGCTTTATTTCGCCAACCAGTTCAAATTTTTCGCTTTCGCTAAAATTAAATTCTGTAACCATTGGACCAACTTCCGGATCAAAATCGCTGGAATACATATACCAGTCCCGCGGTATTTGGGCTTCAAATTTTATTGTTATTTCATCTCCCGGTTCAAATGAAGTTTTGTTTATAGTGGTTTCCCATTTTGGAGCTTCCAGCACCTGTGCCGAAACCGGAAAGGCCCCCAGCATAGACATCAGGAAAATCACAAAAAAATGAATATTTTTCATAGAATTTTTTTTTAAATGAGCATAGCTTCCATCAAATGCTTTTGCCTGAAAAACAGAAGAATTTGGAGCCTGACAATTAATTGTTTTAACAGAAGAAAGAATCGATCCTTATCTCCCTTCCTGTTAAGATTATTGGTTATTTTAAATCCTGAAGAAATTCTTTAAACTCCTTAGTATCATAATCCCCCATTCCCAAATGGGTTAGGGCAATTTTTTCCTTTGCGTCAATAACATAAGTGGTAGGAATACTTTGTGTGCTGTACATTTGTGGCATTTGCCCGTCAACCCTGTATACTTCAAAGTCGAAACCTTTCTTTTTATTAAAGTCAATCGCTTTTTGAAAATCCTGATCTACAGAAAGCATTATAAAAACAATATCTTCTTTATTGACATCATTGTATAGCTTATTAACTCCGGGCATTTCGGCAATACAAGGAGGGCACCAGGTAGCCCATATATTCATAAAAATCACCTTTCCCCGGAATTCTTCCATGCTAACTTTTTCACCTTCGGAATTAATAAGGTTCATACTAAAATCGGCTTTCGGATTTGAATCAATTGTCGCAACTCCAGCTGTAGCTAATTCTGCTTTTTGTTCCAGATCAGGGTTCATTATTCCGGTTGCCAGAAGCCCACGTTGCATAAATCCTAATACTTCAGTATGTAATCCCGTGGCAAAAAGTGTCAAGATTATGGCACCAATTACACTGTATTCTATAAGACTCTTTTTCGTTTTCTTGTTCATGATATAAGTTTTTAGAAATTGTTATTTTAAATATTCCCGGCAGAGAAAATAATATGCGATGCACACACTTTCCCGACGATCTAATTATTTTGAGTTTCTGGCCAAAAAACTACTCGTTAGTTTTTTGGCTTTTGCAATAAAAATTTATGAGATATTTTAAAGTTCCAGCCTGCCTGGTATATGTGAAATTGATATTAATGACAGAAATATCTGAAAATAATTTCTACGAACACTTTGAAAAACGAACAGACAGAAAAGATATGACAGGATTTAAACCTGGGGAGGTGGTGAGATATTGGAGTTGTAGGAGGTTGTTAAAGCTATAACAGGCGATCCATAACCTTTGAAACTAAGTTCTTCAATCTCATAAGTCCAATCCGCAATCTCAAAATTAAACAGCGAATTACAAAAGGAGTGATAACTGATGTTTAAGACAAATGAATCCTCGCTGTAACTTTCCTGAACCGGGGAAAATTGATAATTATTAAATTTACAGGATTGGTTTACAAAAGCTATTTCATCAGAATTGAAAATCTTTCCCAAAAGTTTGGAGTCAACAACTACAAATTTTGTAAAAATTATTGCAGCCAGCAGAATTGCTATGTAATTTTTATACTTCAAGGGCCAAATATACATGCCTTGTTTTGAATTATTTGTTACTTAAGTTACATAAGAAACATTATTGAACTCAAAACGAAGTTTAACAATTGCGTTTTAGTGACGTATTTAAATTTAATGAATTGGAAATCAGCAAAGGCATCTTTAATCTCTTCCTCACAATAACCATTGTTTCAGGTTTGATCATGTAAAAGTTTTAAAGAGCGACAAATTAATCTACTTCAATACCAACTTTTTTGAGTGCTGAGAAGCCTTCTTTAGAATTATACACACTGTTAAAACCATGTTTTTGCATTAACTGTGCTGCCTGACTGCTCCTGCCTCCAACTGCGCAATAAACCAGATAAGTTTTATTTCGATCCAGATTTTCAATATTTTTGAGGAATTCTGAACCGAGAAAATCCACGTTTGCGGATTTCTTTAAATGCCCTGTTCCATATTCTGCGGGAGTTCTTACATCCAGGATTTCAATTTCCGGATTATCCAGCATCAATGTTTTTGCTTCCTCTGCCGAAACGTTTTTCACGCTATTTTGTGAGGGCGTAACCAAATTTGCGGTTGTTGTGTCCGGTTCTCCAGATTTGGAAGCATCAGATTTACAGGAAATGGAAATTAGGACAGCTGCTATTAAAATAAAGTGATTAAGGATTTTCATGGTACGGATTCTAATTAATAAAAAAAATGGAATAATATTTTGTTTTCTAATTTTGAAAGTGGCAAATATATAAGCTTGGTTTGGCATTATTTGTAACTTAGGTTACAAATCAAAATATTATTAATTCCGGGTTGGGATGATTCCTGAAATATCTTTAAAATCTCAATCGGTTATCCCTTCTTTTTGGCAACAAAATGAATAACCGATCCTTTGCCTTTATGAAAAAGTCCTTCATCCAGCTCAACCTCGGTTTCACAAAACTCCATAAAATCGAAATTGGCAAAATCATCTTTTAACTCCTGCCCTGAAAAAAGCATTTCCATATTCTTTGGCCCACCTACATCAGGGTTAATCTCCTGGTATTCACTATGATTTTTACTGAAACCTTCAAAAATAATGATCCCACCTTTTTTGAGATACGTATTGAAGTGTTGAAAATATTCCTTTCGTATTTCCGGAGGAAAATGAGTAAAAATCAAAGCAATGGCATCAAACTGAGCCGTCTTATACCCTATTCCATTAAGTTCCTCTGTATGGTACTCTATTTCCACATTGTGTTCTTTTGCCAAACTGAGTGCCTTTTTCCTGCCTTCAGTACTCGTGTCAAAGGCCGAAACTTTCCAGCCTAAACCTGCGGCAAAAACCGCATTCCTGCCTTCACCTTCCGCCGGAAATAAAATTGTACCCGGATTAAATTTGGTTAATTTTTCTTTTAAATACGCATTGGGTTTTTTCCCATACACAAATTCAGTTGCACTGTACCTTTCGTTCCAAAAATCTTTCATTTCAATGCTGCAAATTAAATAGTTAAAGAATCTTTTACTTTGCTTCTTTCCTGGGGCAGGTGTTCATCCCGAACAAAGTATAGAGTGGGCAAAAACCCACCAGGCTTGTGAGTACAAATACTCCGGCCAATATCAAAAGCACAATTCCGATGGTTCCGGTGATAACTCCCGTGAAATAGAGTATTGCAATTCCTGCAACTATTATCAGCCTGATAATTTTGTCTGTGTTACCCATGTTTTTTTTCATGATCAAAATTTTAAGTGGTTATATATTGAATAAATAAAACTATTGCGCTTATAATCAGAATACACAAAACACAGATTAACAGCAGTTTAAAACCTTGTTTTTCATTTAAATATAGTTAATATATACCGGCTTTAACATCAAAAAAATTTAGTCAGTATTTTTAATTTTTTTGGATCACACTTTTCTATAACTGCAATAATTAAAATGAAAAATAAACCTCACAGGTTTTTGAAAACTGTGAGGTTTTGAGATCCGGAATTAACTTTTCTTCTGAAAACTGCAAAAAGTAAAATTCTGAACTGCCCCGGAAGGCGTGATATGATCTATATTTTCACATTGAAGTTTTTGAAAGTTCTCAGCCAGCAAATCGCTAATTTCGGCAATGGAATATTGCCTGATCTCCAGTCCGCTGCATTTTTCGGGACCTTTTTCAGAGAAAGTCCCAATAATTACAAATCCGCCGGGATTTATCGAATTTTCAAGGTTTTTTAAATAATTCTGAATCTGGGTTTCTTCGGTTAAAAAATGAAATGCGGCACGATCGTGCCACAGGTCGTATTTTTCTTCCGGAACAAAATTGGAAATATCGGCATTGATCCATTTCAGGTTTTCAGCCTTTTTCCCTAACCTCAATCTCGTATGATCCAGCGCTTCTTCGGAAATATCCAGAATCGAAATATCGGTAAAGCCATCGGCTAAAAGAAAAGATGCCAGGAAACTCTCTCCGGCACCAATATCAATAATTTTCGCGTCCTTTTTCAGATCCAATTCAGAAATAAAATTTAAGGAAGTTATGGGTTTGGACTGATACCAACTGACATCCGTAAGCTTTTTTGTTTGATAAATAGATTCCCAATGTGTTTTTCTGTCTTGCATGTCATTCAAAATTTAAAATTCGGCAAAAACCTGCCTGTATTCATTTTATAATTCTTGTATTCAGGAAATTTAAGGCTTAATTGCTTTTCTTCATAGCCGGTTTTAAAATAAAATAAGATCAACATAAAAAATGAGATCAGAATTTTAAACCCCGAGTTTTGATAAAGCGCAAATGAAAAAGCCAAAAGCAGGATCCCGGAATATATTGGGTGCCTGATCCACTTATATAAACCGGTAATGATCAATTCTGAAT
>JAENXB010000106.1 GCA_016649785.1 Flavobacteriaceae bacterium | reverse complement strand
TTTGGGATAAATTAATGATACAGTTAATTATGTGGATGACCAAAGGCCCCACCAATCCAGATGCTGAAATTGAATATACCGATTGGGAAAAGGTGAAAGATTTTGGGATTTTAATTGACAATATGTAATCAACGCATTAAAATCAGGCATTGCAGGAAGAAAAAAAAAAAGGTTTGACAATCTTTTGTAAAGATTGTCAAACCTAAAAATCAGGTGAGTCTAAAAAGCGGTAATTTTAGTTTGCCGCCGGATATTTTGTTTCGTCACTAAGTGCTTTAAGCAAGTCTTTCATTTCTTCAAAGGTAATTGGCGTTGCTCCCATAGAAGCTCCTAATTGACCTGAAACCACTTTGTGCTGAACTTCATAAGGGCTTGATCTTGTAAAAGTCCCTACAGAATTTCCTCCAAGGGAAATTGTTGTTCCATCGGCTCCGTGGCAACTGGCGCATTTGCTTGAATAAAATGAATCCCCTGCTGTGGCATCCCCATCCCTGCCCAAATCTGAAAAAGTTCGTGAACCAGTAGGATAGGAACCAACAGTAGTTATGGCATATAAACCATCGGTATCAAAAGCGCCTTCTTTCAGGAATTTCACCAGGTCCCAAATTAAATCGTCGGAAAGGATTGTTCCATAATCGTGATGATCATTACCTGCCAATGCAGGATTTGTACCATCAGCGGTCCTTTCAAGATTAACAACTCCCCCACCGGTTCCTTTGATCCCATCAAATAAAACACGAATATCAGCTAACCCTAAATTTGTCAACTGGACGGTAGATACGTCAGGTCTGGTAACAGAAGGTGCCCTGTTGATGTAAGAACCAAACCTGGCTTTTTGATCCCAGGCATGGCATTGTTTACAGCGGTAAAAGTCTTTTCGGGTTGTAATATGCTCAAGATTTACGCTTGCACTCTCTGGTGCCACAAATCCTGTTTCCAGAGCTGTAAAATCATTGTACAATCTGCTGCCGTTAACAGCATCTGCAGCATCATAGGCCATTTGATCTGTGTCAATTGGAATAATCACATTATCCCTGTCGTCAGAGGTACATCCTTGTAGCCCAAATAATAAAAGCCCGAGAGCTAACCAAATGCGGTTTTTTAATTTTTTCATGATTAAATATTTTTTTTATTACTGCTTAATTAATTCACCAGACTAAATTTCGTAAATATTTTTAGGTCTTTTAATCGTATGTCCGGAAATATTCCTAATCAATGGAAATATTCCTATATTTGAATAAATTTAAAAGATTAAAGATGGATTTATTTTCTTTTGGAGTTCACTTTACCGATGAACAAAGCTGCCGTGTGCATTTCAAGGAGCAGCGCGATAAGGAAGGTGTTACCTGTAACCGCTGCGGCTCAACAGACCATTATTGGCTCAAAAATAAATGGAGCTATCAATGTAAGTCCTGTAAGGCAAGGATATCCCTGCGCAGTGGTACGATTCTGGAAAATTCCAAATTATCATTTATGACCTGGTACAAGACCATTTTTCTTTTGTGTGCAACAAAAAAAGGATTTTCTAGCAAGGAAATCCAACGGCAGCTGGGCTTAAAGCGCTATGAACCGGTCTGGGCGATGGTGCATAAACTGAGAAAAGCAATGGGACAAAGAGATGACCGTTATACCTTGGAAGGTATGATCGAGATGGATGAAGGTTATTTTACCATCGAAGCAAGCCAACACGATCACCAGACCCAGAAATCGGGTCGTGGCAGCAAGACCAAGGCCAATGTTATGATGATGGCTGAAAGTACCGTCTTGGAGGACATAGTTACTGGTAAAGTGGAAAGGCAGTGCAGGTATTTTAAGGCAAAAGTTCTGGAGGATCACAAGTCTGGAGGAACCAACAATACCCTAAAAAAGGCAATTGATGGTGAGCACACCATTGTCTTTACTGACAAGAGTACCTCCTACGTTGATATCGCAGATTATGTAGAACTACATATTACCGAAAAATCAAATGAACAGACCACTAAGGAAACCCTCAAATGGGTACACATTGCAATCAGCAATGCCAAGAAGAATTTCGTTGGCACCTACCACAAAATCAAGAAAAAATACCTGCAATTATACCTCAATGAATTTGTATACAAGCTCAATAGAAGGTATTTTGGGGACAAACTATTTGGGAGGTTAGTAATAGCGAGCATTACAGCAAGTGGGCATTAAACGGATATACAGTTTTTCTTTTAATGATAAATATCATTTTTCCAATTAATTAATGATTCAATTTCAGTTAACCGGAAATCAAAATAAGGTTCATTATAAAAAATATAAAGCGAAAAAATATTGGAAAAAGTAAAGATTGATTGAATGCTATATTTTATGTAAAACCCCCTAAAAACAAGCCTTGTGATTTTAGAAATTGAAAACCCAAATAAATTTTTTTAATAGGTTATTTTTCTTTTGTTCAAAAAAACTCTTTCAGAATCTTTAAATGGACATTTAAACTTTCAGATTAAAATAGCTTTTCAGAAGTTTTAAGCATAACATTACGTTAATGTAACAAAGGTGGCAGATTAAAAGGTTTTAATTTATTACTTTTATTAATTATGAATTTTTACTAAAAAGACAATTGATATGAATTATTATTTTTCAAAAATAGTCGATTACAATTTTGACGATGCGATAGATAAGGTTACAGAAGAGTTAAAAAAGGAAGGCTTTGGTGTCCTTACCGAAATAGATGTAAAAGCGACTTTTAAAAAGAAACTTGACATTGATTTCAGAAAATACCGGATCCTGGGAGCCTGTAACCCAAATTCTGCCCATCAGGCAATCCTTGCAGAGCCAAATATTGGGACAATGCTGCCCTGCAACGTGATCGTTCAGGAACTTGAAAATGGGAAAGTGGAAGTTTCTGCTGTAAATCCTGTAGCTTCAATGATGGCGATAAAAAATGACAAACTTGGCCCGGTGGCAGAACAGGTTCGGGATAATTTAAAGAAAGTGATAGATAGTTTGTAAATCCGTTTACAAAAAAATCAACCCGGGTTTGGCAACAGGAATAAATAATGCCTGTTACCAAACCTGGGTTTTTCTGTTATTTTAAAATTGAACAACACTTTTTTTTTGCTAAATCTCAAATTCCAGGATGTATCACACATTCGTGCTTCAAAATTGAACTGATTTCAGGTCCCCTTAAAAGATTATCTATTTAGTTTGAAGCTGTGTAACAAAAGTAACAAAGCATCAGTATTCATTTATCTAAATTTGCCCCCGTATTCAATTATAAATGAATAAACGAAACACATAAATATGAAGTACCTGAACAAGCACAAAATTACCATTATTGGCTTGATTCTTGGAGCTCTTGGAGGTTACTTATATTATCATTTTATAGGATGTGTGAGTGGCACCTGTGCTATTACTTCCAAACCGCTAAACAGCACGCTTTACGGTGCTTTGATGGGCGGTTTATTGTTTAATATGTTTCAGAAGGAAAAAATCAAATCGGAATAATTATGAATGTTGAAAAAATAATCAGGGAAAATAAAGGAACAATTTTAGATGTTCGAACTTCAAGGGAATTTAGCGGAGGAAGTGTCGCCGGATCTATTAATATTCCTTTAATGGAAATCCCGGAACGCATTAATGAATTAAAAAGCATGAAGGCTCCCCTTGTTTTATGTTGTGCTTCCGGATCCCGCAGTGGACAGGCACATCGCTTCCTGGAGCAGTATGGAATTGAATGTTGTGACGCAGGTTCCTGGTTGAACGTGAATTATTTTCAATCTCAAACCCAAAAAGTTTAAAAATATGTTAGAATTAATAAAACAATTATTCGGAATAGGTCCAAAAGCAGATTTTGCCGAATTGGTGAGACAAGGAGCAATCATTATGGATGTTCGTACCAAAAATGAATTTGTGGGAGGTCACATTAAACGCTCCGTCAATATTCCCGTAAATATGCTGAGTGACAATTTGAGCAGGTTTAAAGACAAAGATAAAGCTATCATAACCTGTTGCGCTACCGGAATGCGCAGCGGCTCTGCCAAAAGCATTTTAAAATCAAACGGGTATACACAAGTTTACAACGGTGGAAGCTGGAATGGTTTACAAAATAAAATTTGATGATTAAACAAAGGATTCTTGTAGGATGGAATTTAATTAGATGGCTCCGGTTAGGAATCGGAGCCTATTTTGCTGTTCAGGCCATTGAGACCCTGGAGATATTTTCCGGCATTATCGCTGCTTTCTTTTTGTACCAGGCGATAACAAATACCGGATGCTGCGGTGCAAATGCTTGTGCTGTGCCCAATGCAAAAAACAATGCTGACAAACCGAAAGAAGTTGAATCCAACGAACTAAAAATAAAATAAAATGGAGCCACATTATTTTAACGTAGATCTTACTTGGAATAAAGATAGAAAAGGAAAAATTTCATCTCCGGAACTTCAGGATGAATTTGAAGTTGCCACTCCCCCGCCATTTCCAAAAGGAATAGAATGGATCTGGTCCCCGGAACATTTATTTACCGCGGCGGTGAGCAGTTGTTTTATGACTACCTTTTTAGCTATCGCAGAAAATTCAAAATTGGAATATGTGAGTTTTAGTTGCCCCGCAAAAGGAAAATTGGAGCAAATAGACGGAAAATTTTTAATGACCGAAGTGCTTCTTGAACCCGTTTTAACTATTTCAAAAGAAGAAGATAAAGAAAGGGCCGAAAGAATTCTTCAGAAAACTGAAAAAGCCTGTTTGATCACAAATTCCATCAAATCTGAAACCAGGATGATACCCACGATCCTTATAAACAAGGAAAAGGTAATTTAAAACCGTATTTTATTGTCACATCTTTTTTTCCCGCAGGTCGCAGATTTAATTCGCAGATTCCCGCAGATAATAATCCGGTCTTCTGTCTTTTATTTAGTCCTGGTTCCTGGCTCTTGTTTCTTTTTTTAGCCAGGAATGTGTATTTTCTCTTTTCTATAATCTCTTCTCTATTTTCTTTTTTCTTCTCAAATCTCAAATCTAATATCTCATAAATTTCCCGCAGATTTAATTCGCAGATTCCCGCAGATAATAATCCGGTCTTCTGTCTTTTATTTAGTCCTGGTTCTGGCTCTTGTTTCTTTTTTTAGCCAGGAATGTGTATTTTCTCTTTTCTATAATCTCTTCTCTATTTTCTTTTTTCTTCTCAAATCTCAATTTTCTATTCTCTATATTCTATTGTCTATTTTCTCAATTCTCAATATTAACCTTTAATATTTCGGATAATTTTGTCCTATTTAAAAAACAAGAGCTATCTTTGCTTCAAATAATAACGGAATGTTTTCAAAAGCCTGCGAATACGGAATTAGAGCAACCATATACATTGCGATGCAATCTTTGGAAGGAAATCGCGTGAACCTGAAGGAAATAGCAGCCGCAATAGATTCACCGGTTGCCTATACCGCAAAAATATTGCAACAACTCGTTAAAAACAATATTGTTGAATCTGTAAAAGGTGCTAAAGGAGGTTTTCAAATAGAAAGATCAAGAATTGACTCGATCAAATTAAACCAGATCGTTTCAGCTATAGACGGAGATAAAATATTCAAGGGATGCGCATTGGGTTTAAGTGAATGCAGTGAAAGCCTTCCCTGCCCTATGCATTTCAAATTCAAGGAAATTAGGGATAATCTGGAACAAATGACCATGGAAACCAGCATTTATGAATTGGCAACCGGCCTTGAGGTTGGACTAACCTTTTTAAAACGCTAAATTTTTAAAATTAAATAGGATGAAATTGTCCTATTTGAGGCTTGGTTTTAAGATTGACAAATCGAACAAGAAAAATTCAAATACAATAATAAAATTCATTTAAAATAAGAGATCATGATTATTACAAAAGAAAAACACATCGGGAAAATTGTTGCTGAAGATTACCGTACCGCGCAAATATTTAAGAATCATAAGATCGATTTTTGTTGTCAGGGAAACAGAAGTATTGAAATTGTGTGCGAGAATAAAAGTTTTACTAGTGAAGAATTGATTGGGGAAATTGAAGCGATGCAGCAAAAACATGAAACTTCCAACGATTATAAATCCTGGCCCCTGGATTTGTTGGCAGATTATATCGAGAAAAAACATCACCGTTATGTAGAAGAGGGTTTTAAGGTGCTAATCCCCTATTTGAACAAGCTATGCAAAGTACACGGGGGAAACCATCCCGAATTATTTGAGATCACCAAAGAATTTAAAGAATCGGCTGTGGAATTGGGTTCGCATATGGAAAAAGAAGAAAATGTCTTATTTCCATTTATCAGAACCCTGGTTCAGGCAAAACACGAAAATTCCGAAATTGAAAAGCCTCATTTTGGAACTGTGGAAAACCCGGTAGAAATGATGATGCAGGATCACGAAGCTGAAGGGGAACGCTTCAGAAAAATAGCCGATTTGAGCAATAATTACACTCCGCCGGAAGATGCCTGCAATACCTATAGGGTGAGTTTTGCCCTGTTGAACGAATTTGAACAGGATCTACATCTTCATATTCACCTTGAAAACAATATTTTATTTCCAAAAGCTATCGCATTGGAGAAAGAATTAAACGGTTAAAAATTTCGGCTATCATGCCTCAAGGAGTCAATGTCCGGTATATAAATTTTGCCGGACATTGATCTTTACTAGAATTTGAATAAATTTTTTATAATAACTATGAAATCAGAAAAAAAACTTTGGATTGCATTTGGTCTTGTAATGAGCATTTCATTTGCTGTATTGCTTTATTACGGATACGAAATTTATCAACAGGCACCTCCTGTTCCCGAAGAAGTAGTGACCACGGATGGCCAGGTACTGTTTACCGGACAAGAAATCAAGGACGGTCAAAATGTTTGGCAAAGCATGGGAGGTCAGGAAGTTGGCAGCATTTGGGGACACGGCGCATATGTAGCCCCCGATTGGACAGCAGACTGGCTACACAGGGAAGCCGTATTTATCTTAAATAAATTTGCCCGGGCCGATTTTAATAAAGACTATGACGCTGTTTCAGAAGAACAACAGGCTGCACTCAAGATCCGTTTGCAAAAAGATCTAAGGACCAATACTTATAATTCAACTACCGGGAAAATAACCATTTCGCAAAACCGGGCCGAAGCCGTTGCTTATTTGAGCGATTATTATAAAGGCTTGTTTACAAACGATCCCGCTTTTGACAAATTGCGTTCAGATTATGCGATCCCAAAAAATGCCATTAAAGACGATGTGAGAATGGGGAAAATGAATGCATTTTTCTTTTGGGCAACCTGGGCAACCGTTACCGAGCGTCCATTCAGCAATGTATCGTACACTCATAACTGGCCATCAGACAAACTTGTTGGCAATGTTCCAACAACAGACCTCATGGTTTGGTCTGGTGTGAGTATTATTCTGCTTATTCTTTGTATCGGGATTCTAGTGTTCTATCACGTCAAATCCGGGGAAGATGAAAGCATTCCTGCTCCCAACGAGGATCCTTTGCTAAAAAAAGGAATGACACCCTCAATGCATCTCATCAAAAAATATTTTTGGGTAGTGAGTTTGCTTATGGTAGTGCAAATGTTGCTGGGTATTATCACCGCACATTACGGTGTGGAAGGCAATGGTTTTTATGGCTTTGCTTTAGACCAGTACCTGCCGTACGCTGTAACACGAACCTGGCATACACAACTCGCCATTTTCTGGATTGCCACGGCATGGTTGGCAACAGGACTTTATATAGCCCCGGCCGTTTCAGGAAAAGATCCTAAATTCCAGTCATTTGGCGTAAACTTCCTGTTCATCGCTCTTTTGATCATTGTTGTAGGATCTATGATCGGGCAATGGTTTGGCGTAATGCAAAAACTGGATTTGGTAAGCAATTTCTGGTTCGGACATCAGGGTTATGAATACGTAGATCTAGGTCGCTTCTGGCAAATATTCCTGTTGGTGGGATTGCTATTATGGTTAACATTAATGGTTCGTCCCCTTCTTCCAATTTTAAAACGAAAAACCGAAGAGAAAAACCTCATCATTATGTTCCTGATTTCTTGTACGGCCATTGCTTTGTTTTACGGAGCCGGACTTATGTGGGGAAGACAAACCAATTTAGCTATTGCCGAATATTGGAGATGGTGGGTAGTTCACCTTTGGGTTGAAGGCTTCTTTGAAGTATTCGCTACCGTGGTTATCGCCTTTCTTTTTGTGCGGTTAGGCCTTTTAAAAACCAAAACCGCCACTTTAAATGTGCTTTTGGCAACCATTATATTTATGTCTGGCGGAATTTTGGGAACCTTCCACCATTTATATTTCGCCGGAACCCCAAAAGCAATTATGGCATTAGGCGCGACTTTCAGTGCACTGGAAGTAGTTCCATTGACATTAATTGGATATGAAGCCTATCATAATTATAAATTATCCAAAGCCACCAAATGGATTAAAGATTACAAGTGGCCTATCTATTTCATGATCGCTGTGGCCTTTTGGAATTTCCTTGGCGCAGGTATCTTCGGATTTATTATCAATCCGCCAATAGCCTTGTATTATGTTCAAGGCCTGAATACAACTCCGCTTCACTCTCATACCGCGTTATTTGGAGTTTACGGAATGCTGGGAATTGGTTTGATGCTTTTTGTATTGAGAAGTTTATACCGAAACGTTTCCTGGAACGAAAAACTACTAAAAACCACTTTCTGGTCACTTAATATCGGATTGCTGGCCATGGCATTATTAAGCCTTTTACCAATGGGGATCTGGCAAGCCATTGCCAGTATAGAACACGGTATGTGGTACGCCCGTTCTTCTGAATTGATGCAGGACCCGGATATGATCACCTTAAAATGGCTGCGTACCATTGGGGATGTCATTTTCGCTGTAGGAATGCTTACACTTTGCTGGTTTGTATTTGACCTTACACTGAAAAATAAAAATAAGCAGCTCAGCGCATCAGAAATTACTAAGAAAATTTCAAAAGAAAAATTAAAAATTACAGAACCTGTTGAAGCATAACATACGAACAGGAAAAATTTCGAAAGCAATTTTTCCTGTTTATTTTAAATCAGAAATTATGAATCTTACAAAAGAAAAACATATCGGGGAAATTGTTGCGGAAGATTACCGAACCGCGCAAATATTTAAAAATCACAAGATCGATTTTTGTTGTCAGGGAAACAGAAGTATTGAAACTGTATGCGAGGATAAAAGTGTCAGCAGTAAAGAATTGATTGGAGAAATTGAAGCGATGCAGCAAAAACATGAAACTTCCAACGATTATAAATCCTGGCCGCTGGATTTGTTGGCAGATTATATCGAGAAAAAACACCACCGCTATGTGGAAGAAAGTTCCCAGGTACTAATGCCCTATTTGGCAAAACTCTGTAAAGTACATGGAGAAAATCATCCCGAATTATTTGAGATAGCTGGTGAATTTAAAAAATCTGTAACCGAATTGGCTTCTCATATGAAAAGAGAGGAACTCATCCTGTTTCCATTTATCCGTAAATTGGTTAAGGCAGAACAAGAGAATTCTGAAATTGTAAAGCCTCTATTTGGATCGGTAGAAAATCCGATAGAAATGATGATGCAGGATCACGAAGTTGAAGGGGAACG
>JAENXB010000151.1 GCA_016649785.1 Flavobacteriaceae bacterium | reverse complement strand
CCTCAGGGAATTAAACCCAATAGAGATTAAAAGAAGATCCTAAAACAATCCGGCTTTTCTATAACTTGATTCTTGTTATTATATTGCGTAATTTTCCTAATGTTATGAAATCATAACAAAAATATTTTATTATACCACCCAATTTCATAAATTTTAACGAATACTTTTGATTTAAAATATTGACCCAAAAGAAATGATTAAATTAGATAATTGTAGGTTTTTCAATCTCACAAAATAATCTTGTACTTTTACCGTTAATTACTATATTGCAAAGCCTAAATTACTACATAAAGAGAACAAAATATGAGGACCATTGTAGCCTTTAAATTACTATTTACTATCGCTATTGGCGCCAGTTTATTTAGTTGTAATAAATTGAATAAAAAAGACAACTCCCGTGCAACGGGTTGGGACGTGAATTCCAAAGACGGAGGTTTTCAATATAATACAAAATATAAGGAACAGGAAACCGGCCCGGGCCTTGTTTTTGTTGAAGGAGGAACCTTTACAATGGGTAGGGTTCAGGATGATCCGATGCATGATTGGAACAACACACCAAATCAACAACACATCCAGTCCTTTTATATGGATGAGACCGAGGTTACCAATATGATGTACATGGAATATCTGGATTGGTTAAAAAACGTATTCCCTCCCAGTGAAGAAAATTACAAGAACATTTATTCCGGCGCTGTACCAGATACCCTTGTTTGGAGAAACCGCCTTGGTTTTAACGAAACTATGGTAAATAATTACTTACGCAACCCGGCTTATGCAAATTATCCTGTTGTAGGAGTGAGTTGGATTCAGGCTGTTGAATTCAGTAAATGGAGGACCAATAGGGTAAACGAACTTATTCTGGAAGATGGAGGATACACAAAAGAAGGAGCTCGTTATAACGATGTAGATGGGGCAACAACTTTTGACACCGAAACTTATTTAAACGCTCCCACAAAGTCTTACGGGGGAAATGATGAAATAACCCGTGGCGGTAAAAGTTCAGAAAAAATGGGAACTTCTCCCGAAGAAGGAGAAGCCAAAAATATTTACGTTCAACGAAAAGACGGAGTTCTTTTACCCGAATATAGATTACCAACCGAAGCTGAATGGGAGTATGCAGCCTTAGGTTTAGTTGGGATAAGAAGTTACAATGTGTACCGGGGAAGAAAAAAATATCCATGGGATGGTCAATACACCAGATCAGGTGATGCGAAAACTCAAGGCGATCAGTTAGCCAACTTTAAACAAGGCGCTGGAGATTATGGCGGAATTGCGGGATGGAGCGATGATGGTGCCGATATTACAGCCGAGGTAAAAAAATATCAACCCAATGATTTTGGATTATACGATATGGCAGGAAACGTTGCTGAATGGGTGTTGGATGTTTACAGACCTATAGTTGACGATGAATTTAATGATTTTAACTATTATCGTGGAAATGTTTATACCAAAAATGAGATAAATGACGATGGCTCAGTTAAAGTAGTAACTCCGGAGGATATCGCTTACGACACTTTAAGCAATGGTAAAATTGTGGCTCGTGCACTACCAGGAGAATTGGCCCAGGTACCTATTGGTGAAATGGACACCTATTTAAGAACTAATTTTTCAGATAGCGATAACAAAAATTTTCGTGATGGGGATAAAAGTTCTACAAGATATTACCAGCCCTTTAATGAAATTACAAGTTCTTCAAAAAGAATGTATAACTCTCCTCAATTTAATACCGATACGGATAGTATAGGTAAATGTTAAGCCTGAATATGATGAAAAAAACAGAACTACTTTGGTAAGTGATGAAGTGAGAGTTTATAAAGGAGGTTCATGGAGAGACCGTGCTTATTGGCTGGATCCCGCACAAAGAAGGTATTTCCCTCAGGATATGGCCACAGATTATATTGGCTTTAGAAACGCAATGTCCAGAGTTGGTTCAAAATCAAAAGAAAAAAACAAAACGGCAAGAAACAAATAACTTATAAACCATTATTAAACGGTTTAAAAAGTACAATATTCGTAAAGCTGTTCCGAAGTTTAGTGAGGTTCAGTTTCTTATAACAGGGTTCCCTTTTATAAGATTTCATAAAATTCCTTTGAAAATTTTCTTCAGGGATAAAAATGAGAGCAACGAATTAGTATCTTTTTAAACCGTTTCTTATTTTATATTTTTTAACTAATGAATATCCAGGAACTGCATCAATTATTCCTAAAAAGCAGCGGAGTGGCAACAGACACAAGATCCATTGAGCCCAACCAACTTTTTTTGCTCTTAAAGGGGAGAATTTTAACGGAAATAAGTTTGCCAGTTTGGCGCTTAAAAATGGCGCGGGATATGCAATTATAGACGAAAATGAGTATGCCCAAAACGAACAGTGTATAACCGTAAACAATGTACTTGAAACTCTTCAGGAACTAGCGAATTTTCACAGAAATCATTTAGGTATTCCAATCCTTGCTATAACGGGCAGTAACGGGAAAACAACCAGTAAAGAATTGATCTATGCAGTGCTGAGCAAAAAATTCAATACAGTCGCTACTGTTGGAAATTTAAACAATCATATTGGTGTACCTCTCACACTTTTATCCATGAATAAGACCACAGAATTCGGAATTGTGGAAATGGGCGCAAATCATCCAAAAGAAATTGAAAGTTTATGCAAAATTGCCCAACCGGATTATGGCTATATCACCAATTTCGGAAAGGCACATCTGGAAGGTTTTGGAAGTATTGAAGGGGTTATTGCCGCCAAAAGTGAACTGTACAACTATTTAAAAGAGAACAATAAATTCCTGTTCTTGAATGCAGATGACCCCATACAACAAAAGCAACTTTCTTATAAAAATAGTTTTTCCTTTGGAAGTTCCAAGGCCGGGCTTCCTGTTAAATATATTATAAACAAGGAATATGCAGAAGTGCTGTACAACGGAGTTGTTTTCAATAGTTTATTGCCCGGAAATTACAATGCCATAAATATGGCAGCAGCTATTTGTATCGGGCATTATTTTGAAGTACCCCTCAAAAGCATCCAAGAAGCTATCGCAAATTATACTCCTCAAAATAACCGTTCCCAAATTATTGAAATAGGAAAAACCACACTTTTAATGGATGCTTATAATGCCAATCCCACCAGTATGAAGGCCGCTTTGGAGAGTTTTAATAAATTCCCGGCAAATAATAAAGTTGCCATTTTAGGAGATATGTTTGAACTGGGAGCAACTTCGGAACAAGAACACCAGGATTTGGTGAATTATCTTGAAAATTTGAATTTCAGTCGGGTATTTCTTGTTGGCACCAATTTTAAAAAAGCAAAAACAAATTCTTCAAAAATTCAACAATTTGAAAAATTTCCGGAATTGGAGGAGGCAGTCATATCTACTGATCTCCAAAATACGAAAGTATTGATAAAGGGATCCAGGGGAATGGCACTGGAGCGCCTGCTGGATGTTTTTAAGAAGAAGTAAAAGCTACCTGAAACCAGGCAAGGGAATAAAAAAAAGTGGGTGATACTGGGCTCGAACCAGCGACCCCTACCTTGTCGAGGTAGTGCTCTGAACCAACTGAGCTAATCACCCTTTTCTTTTGATCTGGCGAAGATATCATTAATTTCTAAATAAAAAAAGGCCTCCAAATTGGAAGCCTTTTTTTTTGTGGGCAATGAGGGGTTCGAACCCCCGACCCCCTCGGTGTAAACGAGGTGCTCTGAACCAACTGAGCTAATTGCCCGCTATCGCTTGATTGCGGATGCAAATATATGGTAGTTTTTCAATTCTGCAAACTATAAATCAATAAAAAAATCAAATTATTTTTAATTCTCCTGGAGAAAATAATTCCCGAAGCTTTTTGAAATATAATTTTAAAAATAACAGTCTCTAAATCAATGGATTCAGAGACTGTTTTAAAATTCAAATTACTTTTCAAGCTCGGGAACATTATGGTAAATATAATCCCCATGCTTTGTGAACAACTTACTATATTCCTTAAAAAATTCTTTTGCCTTTGCTTCGTCTGCCCAATGTTCTTTTTCAAGCCTGGTATTTTCATCAAAAGAGCTCTCTATATCTCCTAATTTATCAAATACAAATACTTCAATTCCATCCCTGCTATTTGCGCCATAAAGATGCCGGTGAGTATAATATCCTTTAACATACTTGTTTTTTGCGTTACATTTTCAAAATATTCCTTAAACCCGGAACCACCCTGGCCCATTGTATTCTTTTTAACATAATATATCAAAGGTTCCTTTGAATCGGTTTTTACGGGGATTGTATACTGCATAGTTTGGTAAATTTCATCACTATGCTTTGGACTGTAATAACTGTTTTGTTTATCGAAAAATGCTTTTCTGCCGGCTTCATCCGGACAGCCTTCCTCAATTAATTTAGTTGTAATTTCACTGGCTTTGTCAATATCTTCCCATGTTTTGTAGACCAATACCATTATGATGTCAGTATTATCCGGAGTAAAGTAATGATTGTAGTAACCTGACCCAATTAATAAATCATTTTTACTTGTTACTTTATCAAAATATTCCTTTTCGGTTTTTAACCAATCGGTAAAATCGACATTAGGGTCGGTGCTTTTATGAGCTGTTGTTACAGTTAAAAAACTGGTTCAAATTCCTCTTTTGGTTGTTCCTGACCAAAAAAGCTTGTACTGCACAAAACGGAAAATACAAGAAGCCCCCACAATTGTTTTTTAAATGTCCTCATAATAATAAAATTTAGTTAGAATTAGAAATAAATATATTCACGGCAAACTATTCAAAAGAATAGTTACAGTCGATTATTTCAAAACCTGAGGTTAAGTATGTGTGGTAATTGGGAAATAAAAATAGAACCTTAGTAATTATAAGTTAAAATTCAATGTAATTACTTTCTATTTTTCAAATATAAACATTTTATCGCAATATCATAATTCAATTTTAGAAAAAAAATAATTTTTCTAATGTCTGAAATTATCTTTATTTTCTGTAGTAACTAATCGGTTCATAAAATTTAGAATGCCTTAAATGACTAAAGTAAAGTCACCCCTCACTTTTACCAATACAAGACGGTAACTTTTTCCTATAAACACCTAATTTTCAAATAAACCATTCCGTTTTTGGCATTAAAAGTCCATTTTTCATTTTTATCCTATGTGCTTTAGACTTAAGGCAATTTAAATACTGATTAGTTACCCTTAATTCTATAACACTTCCGCAACAACGAAGTTGCTTCCGCCAATGAAAATCATATCGTTTTTTGTTGAATTTTTTAAAGCTGAATCAAATGCAGCTTTTACCGAATTATAAGATTCCCCATGAAGTCCTGAAGCAAGGCAATGCCTTTGCAATTCAAATTGATCCATGCCTCTGGGGATATTTGGTTTACAGAAATAGTAGGTTGCTGTTTTTGGAAATAATGGCAGAATGGATCCCAGATTTTTATCACTCACAACTCCGAAAACAATATGCAACTTTTCATATTTTTCTTCTTTTAGCTGCTCAAACACATACCTTAATCCTTCTTTATTATGGGCTGTGTCGCATATTACCATTGGATTGGTTTGCAAAACATCCCAACGCCCACGTAAACCGGTATTCACACGCACCTTCTGCAATCCATTATAAACGTCATCTCCAGAAATTTTCCAGCCATTTTTCGTTAGCTTTTCAATGGCGGTTATTACGGTTTGAATATTGTGTTTCTGGTAATTCCCTTTTAGATCTGATGTGAGATTTGTAGTCGGGAAATCTTCTGAAAAAATTATTTCGGAATTTATTTTGGCAGCGACTTCCATAAAAACGGGAATGGTCTCAGGCTGGGTCTCTCCAATTATTACCGGAATACCGGGTTTTATGATTCCCGCCTTTTCAAAAGCAATTTCCTCCAGGGAATTGCCAAGCATTTGGGTGTGATCTAATCCAATATTGGTAATTACTGATAGGACCGGCGTTATAATATTGGTAGAATCCAATCTTCCTCCCAGCCCCACTTCAATTATGGCAATATCAACTTTTTGTTTGCTGAAATAATCATAAGCCATCCCAACGGTCATTTCAAAAAAGGACAGCTTATTTTCTTCTAAAAATCCCTTGTTCCGCGAAATAAAATCAATTACTTCTACTTCAGGAATTTCACTTCCGTTAATTTTAATCCGCTCGCGGAAATCTTTTAAATGAGGCGAAGTATATAGCCCAACCTTATAATTTGCCTCCTGTAATATGGAAGCGAGCATGTGACTGGCAGACCCTTTCCCATTGGTCCCTGCGACATGAATTGATTTAAAATTATTGTGTGGATTTCCAAGAACCTGGGCAAATAGAATAATATTGGCGAGATCCTTTTTAAAGGCAGAAGTCCCTATGCTTTGGTACATAGGTAGCTGCTGAAACATCCATTCAACAGTTTGTGAATAATCAGGCACTTATTCAGATAATTTAAAATTATAAATAATAACACCCACTTGTTTTGAAGGTGCTTTGGGGTCGCTGTTAAATGTGGTGGCAAGAGCTGCACGTTTTGCTGGACTCGTCAAACAGGCTGCGTTATTGGTTGTTCCTTTAACCCCCGGAGTAGCACGAATTACTTGTCCACTTTGGTTTACTTCTATTTGAACTACCACAATCCCGGCTTCATTACAGTCCTGAACAAATTTTTCCTTGTTCAATGCGCGTCTTCCTCCCAATTTATAATTGCCATCTCCATCCAAGCCTTTGCCATTTCCATAATAGGCACTGGCATTTGGATCCCCATCAGTACTGCCTTTATCGCCGGCGGCCTGGTCATTTCCTTCGCCTCCAGAGGCGGTTCCTGAACTTTTAGGCCCATTTAAAATACTGCTCATGGCATCTGAAGTGGACTGGTCTGGTTTAGGATCGGGTATTTTTGCAGGTGGAACTTTCTTTGGTTCTACTATTTTTTCCTGAATAACAGGTTTTTTTTCGGATTTTTTAACAATCACGGGAGCCTCCACCGTTTCCTGTGTTACCACTTCTTCCTCTACTGCTTTTGGCTGAGCTACTACCGGACTGGAAGTGGGTTTTGGAGCCGATTTAACCGGCTCTGTTGGTTGAGTATCCCCTGAACCTACTTCTGAAGTTCCAAAATTAAT
>JAENXB010000388.1 GCA_016649785.1 Flavobacteriaceae bacterium | reverse complement strand
TCGCTTGAACAGAAAAAAGCAGCATTTACTAACCGATATTATAACCATAACTATAGCAGCGGTTTTAAGTGGTATGAAAAGCTATGACGATATTGAAGATTTTGGAATAGTGAGGGAGGGTTGGCTTAAGACTTTTTTAGAACTTCCCAATGGAATACCCTCTCATGACACGTTTAACCGTGTATTTGCTCATATGGATCCGTTTAAATTTGAATCCTGTTTCAGGAATTGGGTGGATTCTGTCCTTGAAAGCCCTACAGGGCAGCTAATCAGCATTGATGGCAAAACAATCAGGGGAGCTAAAAGCCATGGGATAAAATCACCTATCCACATGGTAAGTGCCTGGGCAAGTGATAGCAATATTGTTTTGGGACAAATAAAGGTAAGTGAGAAATCAAATGAGATCACTGCTATTCCAGAATTATTAAACAGTTTATTTATTAAAGGCAGTCTGATCAGTATAGATGCCATGGGTTGCCAGGAAGATATTGCTGAATGCATTGTAAAGGGTAAAGGTGATTACCTTTTGGCAGTAAAAAACAATCAGCCTTCGTTATATCAAAACCTGGAAGATTCATTCCGGTTTCTAAAAACGGCAGACTATGATGAAACTATTGATATTGGACATGGCCGGATAGAGACCCGGAAATGCACCGTAATAACCGACCTGGGGCATATAGAGGAGCCTCAAAGATGGAAAAGCTTAAACGTTTTGGTAAAGATGGAAAGCGAACGATGTTTTAAAGACACCGGAAAAACAGAGAAAGCAATACGCTATTATATTGGAAGCAAACCCGCTGGTGCGGCTTTCTATCAACGGAATATCCGGGGGCATTGGGGGATAGAAAACAAGCTGCACTGGACACTTGACGTTGCCTTTGAGGAAGATGCAGACCGAAAAAGAAATAAACATGCTGCCCAAAACTTCTCACTGATCAATAAGGTTGCTATAAATATCCTTAAAAGGGATGAAACCAAAAATATTAGTATCAGAAGGAAAATGAATATTGCTGCACTAGATCTTAATTATTTACTCAGACTGTTAAAATTTTAATGTGTTTGCCCTGAAAATTCCTCGAAGCTCTGCTTCGGGGTTCTGGCCTAATCTTATATTTGTTTTATTACATAATCAGCAACCCACTGACCTGCTTCATTTACGTCTTTTTTTATAAAATTCTCATGGTAAATAAAATATTATGGTCAATTCCTTATTTCATCAAAAAAGGGTGTTCTTTTTTCTTCAACGCATTTTGCAGCATACAGGTATAGCGCAGCGCTCCAGGTTTGCCAGTCCTGCCCCATGGGTTTGCCGTTTTGGGCTTTAAACCATTCATTAAATCCAAAATCAACGCTTC
>JAENXB010000368.1 GCA_016649785.1 Flavobacteriaceae bacterium | reverse complement strand
GTTTTCCTCCCTTAGGGGGAAATCCCGGAGGGAAAGGGGGTCAGTTATGCCAGGATATTTGTATTCCAAATAAAACCACTACAACAATCATGTATAGGACCGGCCTACAAGGTTTTTGATTACTTTTTGGTGTCAAGTTGGAGCAACGCGGAAATCCCGATAAATCGTCGGGGACAAAAAAGTATTTGGGGTTTGGGGTAAAGCCCCAAGAACATCATCATTCAACAAACACCATTTTACAAAATCCTCATTGAAACGTTTTATTCCAATTACACAATAAATAAAAGGAAGCAATCTTAACTTTAACCACATTTTTGCCCATTATGGCAATAATTTATAAATCAGTTTTTATATTTGTACTCCATATTGAGTACATTTGTTACTCAATAATACATGTAACTTTTAAAACCCGGACATACAAAACATGTAACCGAGGAGGCGAAGCCATGAAAAAGGATAGTGTGGAAATTGATTCCTGGCTAATGAAATTTGGCTTATGAGAATCCTCTGACGGTTAAGAATTCCCCTGTTTCCGCAAAACATCACTTTCTTTTTCAAATGTCCCCTTTCGGGGGACGAGCGAAGCGGAGGGGGTCACAACTCTCTTTCTTCTTTTTCAAATGTCCCCTTTCGGGGGACGAGCGAAGCGGAGGGGGTCACAACTCTCTTTCTTCTTTTTCAAATGTCCCCTTTCGGGGGACGAGCGAAGCGGAGGGGGTCACAAACTACTTTTTATTTTTTCAATGCTCAATTCCATTATCACATCCAAAACCCGAATAAAACTATTGCTCAAGTTTTTCCTGAACAGCAATACAAAAGGCTATTTGCGTGGTCTGGAGCAGGAATTTGGTGAATCGTCAAATGCAATTCGAATTGAATTAAACCGATTGGAAGATGCAGGACTATTATTTGCAACACTTTCCGGAAATCGTAAATATTTTAGTGCCAATACAACGCACCCTTTATATCACGATATCAACAATATTTTGAAGAAGTTTGTAGGCATCGATAAATTAATTGAACGGGTAATCAGTCAAATAGGTGATTTGGAAGCCGCATACCTTACAGGTGATTTCGCCAGGGGAACCGATTCACAAATTATCGATTTAGTATTAATTGGACAGGAACTGGATTCGCAATACATTGATCAGTTAATCCATAAAGCAGAAAAATTAATCGAAAGAAAAATCCGAACCTTAATTCTTACCGAAATACAAATGACCAATTATTTTAATAACAAACCGGCTCTGCTAATTTGGAAAGAAGATGAGTAAGAGAAGTGGGTAGTGGGAAGCAAGAAGACAAGTGAGCGATGAGCAATGAGATGGATGGAAAGACGGGAGAATAAAGACAGGACACGAAACAAGTCAAAATCAAACCACAACAACAATCATGTATAGGACCGGCCTAAAAAGGTTTGATCCTACACCAAATTTATTTAGAACGTTTTCCACCCTTGGGGGGAAATCCCGAAGGGAAAGGGGGTCAGTTATGCCAGGATATTTGTATTCCAAATAAAACCACCGCTGGTGCGGATTTGCTATCCGTACCTCAGCCATAGGCTGAAAATAACAGTTTGCAAATACTTTCAAGCCATTTGGCTTGCACACCGATTACAAATCG
>JAENXB010000092.1 GCA_016649785.1 Flavobacteriaceae bacterium | reverse complement strand
GCATTATTGAGCCTGTTGCCAATGGGGATTTGGCAAGCCATTGCGAGTATTGAGTACGGAATGTGGTATGCACGTTCCTCAGAATTGATGCAAAATCCTGGTATGATCACCTTAAAATGGCTGCGCACCATTGGAGATGTTATTTTCGCTGTAGGAATGTTCACTCTTTGCTGGTTTGTATTTGATTTGACACTGAAAAATAAAATCAATTCATCAGATATCAAAAAGGGAATTTCAAAAGAAAAATTAAACAAAACAGAACCTGTTGAAGCATAACATACAAACAGGGAAAATTTCGAAAGCAATTTTCCCTGTTCATTTAAAATCAGAAATTATGAACCTTACAAAAGAAAAACAAATAGGTGAAATTGTCGCGGAAGATTACCGTACCGCACAAATATTCAAGAATCACAAGATCGATTTTTGCTGTCAGGGAAACAGAAGTATTGAAACCGTATGCGAAAAGAATAATTTCAGCAGTGAAGAATTGATCGGGGAAATTGAAGCTATGCAGAAAAAACCCGAAACTTCCAACGATTACAAATCCTGGCCGCTTGATCTTTTGGCCGATTATATCGAGAAAAAACACCACCGCTATGTGGAAGAAAGTTCCCAGGTACTAATGCCTTACCTGGCAAAACTCTGTAAAGTACATGGAGAAAACCATCCCGAATTATTTGAGATAGCTGGTGAATTTAAAAAATCTGCAGCCGAATTGGCTTCTCATATGAAAAGAGAGGAACTCATCCTGTTTCCATTTATTCGGAAATTGGCTAAGGCAGAACAAGAGAATTCTGAAATTGTCAAGCCTCATTTCGGATCGGTAGAAAATCCGGTAGAAATGATGATGCAGGATCACAAAGTTGAAGGGGAACGCTTCATAAAAATAGCCGAACTGAGCAATAATTATACTCCGCCCGAAGATGCCTGCAATACTTACAGGGTGAGTCTTGCCCTTCTGAACGAATTTGAACAGGATTTACATCTTCATATTCACCTTGAAAATAACATTTTATTTCCAAAAGCGATTGCACTGGAGAAAAAACTTACTTCCTGAATTGGATTTTTCAAAACTGATGAATTTTGCGGTAATTTATTCCTGCCCGCTTTACACTTGGTTATTTTTTAACCGCAAAACACGCCAAGGGAAAAAACGCAAAGGGCACAAAGAAAAAAACAATGGGGCTGTTGAATTGTTTAGGAAATAAAGAAATGACTTCCCGACAGAAGTAACAAATGAATTGCAAGACTTTGCGACCTTTGCGGGAACTTATCGGCCTTTGCGGTTAAAGAAAACAGAACCTTTGGAATTGCACTTATGAAAAAATTCGATATCCATTTTAGCGTAAACTTCCAGGAAGAAGAATTTTTTATTAGGACTTATCTCAATGAGTATAAAAATTTAATGCAGTTATTGAGGGAAAAGGTCTTTCTGGATGGTTTTGGAGAATGTCAGGGAACTGGCAAATGCGGCACTTGCCTGATCAAAACATCGGGTATTACCGGAAATTCTCAAATTATGGATAGAAATGAGCCAAATACCTTGATTAAAATGGGTATAAATCATCCTCTTATTCGATTATCCTGTCAGATATTAGTTTCATCCGACTTGCACAATGCGTCAATAACAATTATAGATGACGATGCTATCTAATAATACCTTAAATTATTTTTATAAAAATCTTACAATGGAACCAAAAAAACCTATCAAAAGAGAAAAAGTCCTGCAACCTTTAAGCCACGACCACCATCAGGGATTATTGCTGTGTTGGAAAATACGCACCGGCATTAAAAAAGGAATTGAACTGGAACGGATCAAAACCTATACAGATTGGTTTTATAAAACCCATTTAGTTCCTCATTTTGAAACAGAAGAAGCCTGGATCTTTCCAATTTTAGGAAATGAACACGAACTCGTTAAAAAAGCGCTTATTGAGCACCGAAGGATAAAACGCCTTTGCGAATCTACAGATGATCAAAAAATAAATTTGAGCCTTTTGGAAGAAGAACTGGAAAGCCATATTAGATTTGAAGAACGCGTCTTATTCAATGAAATCCAAACTGCGGCTTCAGAAGAGGACCTATTGATGATCGCCGAAAAACACATAGAAAGTGAATTTCTGGAGAATACCGACGATGAATTCTGGAAATAAGCTGAAATTGCAATAAAGACCACAAAGCAGAAAGAATTACAAAGATTTCTTAGTGAAACTTAGAGCCTTTGTGGCTCAGAGACACCCCTGGTTTGTCATTCTGAACGAAGTGAAGAATCCCGCGTTCTCAATGGACGAATCATAATTAAAAGCCGATAACATTTTCACACCTCAAACCCGCGCACTTACTGTAGGGATTCTTCCTCGCCCAAAAGCTCGTTCAGAATGACAATAAAAGAAGAATGACTCATTCAGAAAGACAATGAAAGAAAGACTCGTTCAGAAAAACAAAAACACCCTATCTTGTCATTCTGAACGAGGTGAAGAATCCCGCGTTCTTAATGGACAAATTATAATTGAAAGGAAATAACAGTTTCACTAATCAAGTCCGCGCACTAACCAGTTAACTTCCGGATTTGCCCAAAACCAAAAAAATCCGGTTTTCACCGGATTCTTAATTCAAATAAACATTAAGCAGTTATTTTTTTATAGGCATCAGAATGCACATTTGCCACTGCCCGGCCGGATGGATCATTCATGTTTTTAAAACTCGCATCCCATTCTAAAGCAATTTTAGTGCTGCAGGCAACCGAGGCTTCCTGGGGCACACAAAGCGCTGCGGCATCTGAAGGAAAATGTTCCTGGAAAATAGAACGATAATAAAATTCTTCCTTGTTTGTTGGAGTTTGTAAAGGGAATTTGTACCTGGCATTTGCCAGCTGTTCATCGGTAACTTCTTCTGCCACAACCTGTTTCAAAGTGTCAATCCAGCTGTATCCAACCCCGTCAGAAAATTGCTCTTTTTGTCTCCACGCCACGCTTGCAGGCAAATAACTTTCAAATGCTTTGCGCACCACCCATTTTTCCATGCGTTCGCCGTTAATCATTTTATCCTGAGGGTTAATTCGCATAGCCACATCCATAAATTCCTTGTCCAAAAACGGCACACGGCCCTCAATTCCCCAGGCGGCCAGACTTTTGTTCGCACGTAAACAATCGTACATATGCAATTTGCTCAATTTACGCACCGTTTCTTCGTGAAATTCTTTGGCATTTGGCGCTTTATGAAAGTATAAATAACCGCCAAATAACTCATCCGCCCCTTCACCGGAAAGCACCATTTTTACGCCCATAGATTTTATAACCCTTGCCATTAAATACATAGGTGTTGAAGCACGAATGGTTGTAATATCATACGTTTCCAGGTTGTAAATAACGTCACGTATGGCGTCCAATCCTTCCTGAATGGTGAATTTTATTTCGTGATGAACCGTTCCAATATGATCTGCTACCAGCTGCGCCGCCGCCAAATCGGGAGAACCTTCCAGGCCAACAGAAAAGGAATGCAATTGTGGCCACCAAGCCGCCTGGGTATCGTCTGATTCTATTCTTTTCTCTGAATATTTTTTTGCAATTGCCGAAATTACCGATGAATCCAATCCGCCAGATAACAATACGCCATAAGGCACATCTGACATTAATTGACGGTGAACAGCGGCTTCCAAAGCATCATGAATTTCATCAATACTTGTCTGGTTGTCTTTTACGGCCTCATACTCCATCCAATCCCTGCTGTACCATTTGGTTAAAACTCCATCTTTACTGGATAGAAAGTGTCCCGGAGGAAATAACTCTATTTTTGTGCAAACTCCTTCCAGGGCTTTTAATTCTGAAGCCACATAAAATGTTCCATTTGCATCCCAGCCCATATATAAAGGAATAATTCCCATATGGTCACGCGCTATAAAATATTCATCTTTATCTACATCATATAAAGCAAAGGCAAAAATACCGTTCATTTCATCAATAAAACTTGTACCTTTTTCTTTATATAATGCTAAAATCACTTCACAATCCGATTGTGTCTGAAAATTATATTTCCCCTCAAATTGTTTACGAAGTGCTTTATGATTATATATTTCGCCATTTGCAGACAACACCAATTTTTTATCTTCACTTAATAAAGGCTGTTTACCGGAAACAGGGTCAACAATTGACAATCTTTCATGAGCCAATATCGCTTTATCATTTGAATAAATCCCGCTCCAATCCGGACCGCGGTGACGGACTTTTTTAGACATTTCCAAAATTTGAGGTCTTAATACCTCAGCTTTTTCTTTCAAATCGAACGCACATACAATTCCACACATGGTATTTTAGCTTTAGTTATAATGCAAATATGCCATATTAGTTTCTATTGACAAACTAGGTTGTGTTAAATGGTTATGAATATAAGTAATAATGTAAAATTATTATAAAATATGTAAGTGTATTCTAATTATTTAATTGATTTGCGTTTTCATTTGAAATTTTTAGCTAACAGTATTTTATTTTGGTATTTTGAATTGGTTGATTTATAAGATTGAATTCTATTAATGACAGCAATCCCTTTCAAAAAATATTTTGGGCGTTCCCGCTGAAAAAGCGGGCGGGCTTTTCATTCCAATCCTTCATTGGGAGGTACAGGCAATCTGCTGAATATATCGCTTGATAAACCCGCAATGCCGGGATTTCCATTTCAATCCCTAACGCAAATTGAATTTAATAACGAAAAATGAAATAAGCTTAAATTGCCACAAAGACACCAAAACACTAAGAATCACAAAGTTTTTCTTGGTGAACCTTTGAGTCTTAGCGCCTTTGTGGCACTTAAACACCCCAGCATATATCATTCTGAATAATGAAATAAAGAATCCCGCGTTCTTTTAAACAATTTTGAAAACCATAACACAATTACATTAACAAATCATCGGCATTCTTCAATGAAAATTCAAAAACCAAAAATTTTTATTCTTAAAATAGTTAAAAAAATATGGTTTGTATCACTGTTTTTTGAATTAAAATCCTCAATTTTGCATTGTCAAATTTTCTCTTTTCAGATTTAAAACATCTCCAAGAAAAATTCTTCCTCCAGTGGTGAAAATGTTTGCATAAATTTGATAGTATTAAAGGATATTTTCATCTTTCAAAGGATATCCTAACTGAATTTTAGACTTAAGACATATTAACGGTATGGGTGATTTTTGGCTGATTTTGTCATCGGCAATTGTAGCTGGTATAGGAATTCTCAGTATACCTTTATTACCTTCAAAAATAAAAGCTTTCTCCAATTTTCTTTTTGTATTATTAGTAGCAATTACAACCTCCATTCCAGCCATAAACGCTCTTTTGGGCAATCCAATGGATATCACATTACCCGGATCTGCATTTTTCGGGGATATTCCACTCCGAATCGACGCCTTGTCTGCCTGGTTTATTCTTATCATCAATTTAACCTGTGTAAATGGCGCTTTTTACGGGATTGGCTATATGAAACCGTACAAAGAGCGCAAAGCGAATCTTTCCCTGCACTGGACGCTGTTTCTTGTTTTTCAAACCTCAATGCTTTGGGTTTGTATGTTACAGCACAGTTTGGCATTTCTTATCGCCTGGGAGATCATGTCTTTATCCTCCTTATTTCTTGTGATCTTTGAACACGAAAAAAGTGAAACCCTAAAAGCGGGTGTCAATTATATGGTGCAAATGCATATAGGAGTCGCTTTTTTGACCGTAGCGTTTATATGGGTGTATTTCGGCCAGGGTTCATTTGATTTCCTTGCCATAAGCGGCTATTTCGGGACAAATTTTAACGGCTGGTTGTTCCTGCTCTTTTTTATTGGTTTTGGGATCAAGGCAGGTTTTATACCGCTGCATTCCTGGCTTCCACATGCCCATCCTGCCGCACCTTCCCATATTTCGGGAGTTATGTCTGGCGTGATAGTAAAATTGGGGATTTACGGAATTATTCGGGTGGCATTAATGCTGCAATCCCAATTGTTGCTCATAGGGGAATTGCTGCTGATAATTTCCATAATCACCGGCGTATTTGGTATCCTAAACGCAAGTGTTCAACGGGATTTTAAAAAAATGCTGGCGTATTGCACCATTGAAAACATAGGAATTATTGGAACAGGAATCGGATTGTTCCTTATAGGTGCAGGATTCAACAATAGCATGCTTATGGTCATTGGACTTAGCGGTGCATTGCTGCATACCTTAAATCACTCTTTATTCAAGTCGTTGCTGTTTTTTTCTGTTGGTTCGGTATATCAGCAAACCCACACGCGCGATATGGAAAAACTGGGCGGACTCATCCACCAAATGCCACAAACGGCAAGCCTATTCCTCATTGGTTCACTCGCCATTGGCGGCTTACCGCCTTTAAACGGTTTTATTTCCGAATTTTTGATCTACAACGGCTTTTTAAACGGAATAAATACCATTGGACTCACCCATTCCACCTTGATGATCCTTTCGATTGCGAGTTTGGCCTTTATAGGGGGACTTTCGTTATTGACATTTACCAAAACCTTTGGGACGGTATTCCTGGGAAACCCACGGCAGGAATTGCACGATTCCCCTTCCGAAGTTTCTTTATGGATGCGTGCGCCTCAATATTTTATTGTTGGCATTATGCTTTCCATCGGATTGTTCCCGCAATTCTATTTTTCCGTGAGCCTTCAACTTATACAATCAGTTTTGCCTGCTTCCGGTCAGTTTGTTTTAGAAGATTTCGCCCCTATGATAACGCTCATGGGCAATGTGGGCAGATATTCCATGTTGTTTTTAGCCCTGCTCATTGGAATTTATCTTTTGAGAAATTATTTTGTAGGTCTTCATCCCTCACAAAAAAATGCCACCTGGGGTTGTGGATATGTCGCCCCAAATGTACATATGCAATATACCGGAAAATCCTTTTCTAAAAGCCTGAGCAAACTGCTGGGGTTTATTGTGAAGGAAAAGAAAAAATACACTGAAATTGAAGCCGGAGAAATTTTCCCTCAAACAAGAAAACACACCTCGCATTATGTAGATTTATTTGAAAATACAATCTTCGAACAGGCTACAAAAAAATTGCTTCACATCCTGAATTATTTTCAATTTATACAGAATGGAAAAGTTCAAATGTATGTGATGTACGGCTTGTTCTTTATTCTCCTGGTGTTTTTTGGCACCTTATTTAACCTGATCTGATGGCCTATATCCAAACATATATAGCAATATTGATAATATCACTTCTGGTGATTCCATTTCTAAAAGTGAAATGGAAGGGAATAAGTACGCTTTCCCTGGTGATTTTTAATGCTATCTTGAGCGGATATCACGCATTTCCGGCCTTATTGGGTGAAAAACTGGAATTTATTTTTCCGGGTTCTATAGTAACCGGCGCGGTTCCCATCAGGATCGATGCTTTGTCCGCCTGGTTTATTTTGCTGATCAACTTCACACTGATCACCGGAGCTTTGTATGGGTTACATTATATGAAAACCTACAGAAAACAAACAGCCAATATCTCTTTACACTGCCTGGCCTATCTTCTAATTCAATCATCACTTATCGCTATTTGCGTGATCCAAAATTCCCTGGTGTTTTTGTTCGCCTGGGAAATTATGACACTGTCGAGTTTTGTGCTCATCATCTTTGAATATTACAAACAGGATACCCTGAAGGCCGGGATCAATTTTCTGATCCAATCGCACGCAGGGGTTTTATTTCTGACCTTAGGTTTCATTTGGGTGTATTACCGCACAGGTTCTTATGATTTTGATGCCATAAGTCAATTTTCTTCGAGCTTTCCTCCAATTGTAAGTTTAGGATTGTTTTTCAGCTTTTTCATAGGTTTTGCCATTAAAGCGGGATTTGTTCCTTTTCATACCTGGCTTCCGTATGCCCACCCTGCCTCACCTTCCCATATTTCGGGAATAATGTCTGGTGTGATCATCAAGATCGGGATCTTTGGAATTCTCAGAATGTTGCAGCTTATTCAAACCGATTATATCTTGTTGGGATATATTATTCTTGTTTTTTCTGTTATATCAGGTGTTTACGGGGTAATGCTCGCCATATTGCAACACAATTTAAAGAAACTCCTCGCCTACCACAGCATTGAAAACATTGGGATTATAGGAATTGGGATTGGGCTTGGAACTTTGGGAATAGGACAACAGAACATCACTTTAATATTGCTTGGATTTGGCGGAGCGCTGCTTCACGTGCTCAATCATTCCTTATTTAAATCCCTGCTGTTTTATGCTGCCGGAAATGTGTATCAGGCAACTCATACAATGAATATTGAACATCTTGGAGGTCTTGTAAAACGAATGCCTCAGTCTGCAATTTTATTTCTGATCGCCGCACTCGCTATTTGCGGGCTTCCTCCTTTTAACGGATTTGTTTCCGAATTTTTAATTTACTCAGGTCTGTTTGACGGAATGGAAAATAAAGCCATGCTCAATATTGTCGTACTTCTGTTCTCTGTTTTTGGAATGGTGCTCATCGGCGGACTTGCAATTCTTTGCTTCACAAAAGCTTTTGGCAGCATTTTTTTAGGAAATCCAAGACATCATTTTCAGGAAACCCCTATTGAATCCAGCACGGGAAAACTGTTGCCGATGTATATGATTTCAGCATTTATTTTAGCCATAGGTTTGTTTCCAAAATTTTTCTTTTCCTTGTTGACAGAGCCTCTCAAATTGTATTCGGACAAAATGAATTTTACCGGAAATTTCGCGCAATCTGTCCAAATTTCTGGAACAATGCAAGCTATAGGATTTAGCGCAGCGGGATTTATTGTTTTAGGTTTGCTCATTTTCATTATCAGAAAAGCGGTAACCGCTCAAAAACCCAAACTAATTTCGGCTACCTGGGGTTGCGGATATACAGGTGAAACCAAAAAAATGCAATATACCGCCAGTTCTTTTATCCGGTCCTACCGAAAGCTTGCTGAGCCTGTATTATCGGTTAGAAAAAAGAAAATCGAAATTGATGGGATTTTCCCTGTTTCGGGTTGGCATGAAACCCATCCTTATGACAAAATTGAAAAATGGTTCATCGATCTCCCCTGGAGACGTTTGAAATTTTTCTTCGGAAAATTCAGATTTCTGCAAAATGGAAATGTCCAGTTTTATGTGCTTTACGGAACCATCTTTATAACCTTGATTCTCATCTTTCCGGTTTTGTATGAAGCATTCAAAAAAATAATTTACTTTTTAAACCAGATATAATATGATAAGCCTTGTATTGATATTGCTCACAAGTTTGTTTTTTATGGGGGTTGTGATACGGACCAAAAGCATCGCTTCAGGCAGAAAAGGACCGGGCTTGTTTCAACCTATGAAAGACCTGTTCCGGTTGTGGAAAAAAGGCAGTGTGTACAGCAATACGACCAGCTTTATTTTTCAAATCGCGCCAAGCATTTATTTTGCTTCCATAATTATGGCCATTTTGGTGATCCCATTTGGAGAATACAAAGGGATTATTTCCTTTGATGGCGATTTCGTGTTTTTCGCCTATGTATTGGCCCTCGGGAAATTCTTCAGCATAATTGGTGCTTTGGATACCGGAAGTAGTTTTGAAGGAATGGGAGCAAGTCGTGAAGCCTTGTATTCCATGCTGGCAGAACCCGCTTTCTTTATATTAATGGGCTCCTTTGCACTTTATACCGGACATACCTCATTTCACGAAATATTTACGTCCCTTCATTTTGGTTCTTATATTTCTTATGGACTTGGCGCATTGGCAACCTTCGTTTTGGTGATGATCGCTATGATCGAAAACAGCCGTATGCCGGTTGATGATCCAAAAACGCATTTGGAGTTAACCATGGTGCATGAGGTGATGATACTGGATAACAGCGGCTTTGATTTAGGATTGATCCTCTATGGCACAAACCTGAAATTTGCGATGTATGGAGCTTTGATCGCCAATTTTTTTACCGGTTCCTTCCCGATCCTTATTTCAATTCTAATATTTTTTGGAGTTCAAATCATCTTTGCGATAACGGTAGGTGTTTTAGAATCATTTTCAGCGAGATTTAGAATGGGTAATAACCCGCAATTCATATTTACCCTTACCTCAATTTCAATATTAATTTTTTTCGGGGTATTGTTGATAATGGGAAAATTTATTTAGAAAAGATTTAAAAAAGACATGAAGATTGATTTAAACGTAAAATATTATGCCACAAAGACAGGAAAACTCCAAGTTACACAAAGAAAAATATAAGCCGCTTAGTCTGGAAGAAGAAGCAGTTGGGAAGGCAATAGTAAATGCTGCATAT
>JAENXB010000229.1 GCA_016649785.1 Flavobacteriaceae bacterium | reverse complement strand
TGTTTGCATCGAGTTTGCGTTATGCTCATTTCATAGATCTTTATTTAAAAAGGGATTGGACGGTCCTTCCAAAGCTTTTATTTTTTCTGTTAAATAGTTGGGCATTAATACCTTTGAACCCTTTACAGGATCTATAATTATAACTTCGTGAACCATAATTGCGGCTAAACGATCCTGTTTCTCACTAAAATGATAGGAACGAAAAATGATGCGATCTTCCCGAATTTCTTCAATTCTTGTCCCAATTTGTATTGTATCAGGGTACTCCAAAGGAGCTATATATTTTACAGATTGAAATCCTAATATAGGTGCGTATCCCGATTTTTCCGGATTGGAATTGATCAATCCTATTTTTATAAAATAATCAATTCTGGCAGTTTCACCCCAACGAACGTATGATACATTGTTTACATGCCTGTATGCATCCATCTCGCCCCATTGTACATTTATGGTGGTAACAACCTTGAAATCTGCTATTTTCATATGTAGGTATTTATTGTTTTTTTATTTGTCCCCCGATAGCTATCGGGGGTAATTCGCATATCCCGGCAGGAAGCTCTATTAGTGTTTGTCCCGGGTTTCCGTTATGCTCATTTCATTTTGCTTTTTTTACTTTTTTCGCATCGCCTTCATTTCCAGGAACAACTCTTTGAACAGGCCACGGGCGATCAATAATTTCATTATTTCATTTGTTCCGGCATAAATTCTGGCAACCCTGTTATCTACATACATTCGGGCAATTGGGTAATCCCACATATAACCGTAGCCCCCAAATAGCTGCAGACATTCATCTACTACTTTAGAGTGCATTTCTGTGGCTGAATATTTTGCCATAGAAGCACTTTCGGCAGTAAGTTTATGTTCCGCCAATAATTGAATACAACGATCTACAAAAGTTTGATGAATTTGCAATTGGGTAGCACATTCCGCAAGTTTAAATTGTGTGTTTTGGAAACCGGCAATGGGTTGCTTAAAAGCTGTTCTTGTAGAGGTGTATTCAATGGTATCCACGATAGAGCCTTCTGCACCTCCAATAGAAGCTATGGCTACAGACAAACGTTCTCTGGCCAGTTCTGTCATCATAATTTTGAAACCGCTTCCTTCCTCCCCCAGCAAATTCTCTTTTGGGACTTTTACGTTGTCAAAAAATAATTCACAGGTATCCTGGGCTTTCATTCCTATTTTTTTGAAAGGAACGCCTTTTTCAAAACCTTCGGTAGCGCTCTCCATGATCAATAAAGAAACCCCTTCATTTTCTGAACCGGAATTGGTTTTTACAGCTACTATTGCCATGTCACACATAAAACCATTCGTAATAAAGGTTTTTTGTCCATTTACCAAATAATGATCTCCTTTATCCACCGCCGTCGTTCTAATGGCCTGAAGATCACTGCCACAGTTTGGTTCTGTCATACCAATAGCTGTGATCATTTTTCCGGTTGCCATTATGGGCAGATATTTTTGTTTTTGAGCTTCGCTTCCGTGCTTTAAAATATAAGGCGCTATAATGTCTGAGTGCAGTGAAAAACCCGGTCCTGAGATTCCTTTTTTGGCGAATTCCTCAATAAGTAAGGCATTGAAGCTAAAATCGAGACCGCTGCCACCATATTGCTCTGGCATATCCATACAAAGCAAACCTAATTCCCCGGCACGTTCCCAAATTTCCCGGCTTACCATACCGTCTTTTTCCCATTGGGGCATTTGATCCTCAATTTCATTTGTGATGAAATCCTGAACCATTTTCTGCATCATTTTATGTTCTTCTGATGCGTATATTTCACGTTCCAATAATATATTTTGTAACATAGCTTTCAATTTTTTGATCGATTAATTTTTGTAGAATATTCTGTTGTTTCCTGCTTTTTCCATGCGTTCTTTAAGGCTTTCCGGCAATTTGAAACGTTCTCCGTATTTCAGGGCTAATCGCGTGCTATATTCAGCAAAATAAGGAGCCCCAACATAATCTATATAGGACATTACGCCACCCGTATGTATAGGGAACCCCAGTCCCAGAACAGATCCTATATCTGCGTCTTTCGGTTCCCTAAGCACCCCCGATTCAATACACTTCCAGGCATCCAGTACCATGGCAAAAAGCAATCTTTTACCAACTTCGTCATCGTCATATTCATTGTTTACGGGAAAGATATTAGCCCACTCTGACCAAATATGTTTTTTATCTCCTTTTGGATACTCATAGAATCCTTTGCCTTCTTTTTTTCCGGTTCTCCCATATTTTTTGACAATAGAGGAAATGGTTTTTTCCAATTGTTTTTCATGTTTGGTAAGCGCAGGGTCTTCTCCCATAATGTCCAACATCAGTTTCAAATTTATTTCATCTGAAATAGCTAATGGTCCGACTGGCATACCAACCTTCCTGGCTACATTTTCAATAACCGCAGGTGGAATTCCTTCCGAAAGCATCGTTATTCCTTCGTTTATGTACTTACCAAAAACACGGGATGTAAAGAATCCCCGCCCATCATTGACAATAATTGGGACCTTGCGTATGGTTGTGACATAATCTATTGCTGCAGCCAGTGTTTTCCATGAAGTTTCTTTACCTACAATTACCTCTACCAAATTCATTTTATCTACAGGAGAGAAAAAATGCAGGCCAATAAATTTATCTGATCTGAAGGAAGCTTTTGCCAGGGAAGTTATTGGAATAGTAGAAGTGTTTGTGGCATAAATGACATCTCCCCCTATTACAACTTCAGTTTCTTTAGTGATGCTGTTTTTAAGTTTTTCGTTCTCAAAAACAGCTTCAATAACTAGATCACAATCCTTTAGATCATCAATATTAGCTGAAGACTTAATTTTACTAAGGATAGCATCTGTTTTTTCCTGAGTAGTAGCGCCTTTTTCCAATTTTTTATTTTCAATTTCTCTGGAATAATTTTTTCCCTTTTCCGCATTCTCCAGACTCACATCTTTAAGAACTACTTCTAATCCGGCTTGTGCACTTACATAGGCAATTCCTGCGCCCATCATTCCGGCACCAAGAACCCCAATTTTAGTGAAGGTTGTTTTTTCAAATCCTTGTGGTTTTGCTTTTCCTTTGGCCGCATCTCCAATGAAAATAAATGAAGTACGAATAATATTCCTGGTTTCTTTTGAGAATAAAGTGGCTGTAAAGTAACGGGCTTCGAGTTCTAAAGCGTTGTCTATGCCACAGGAGGCGCCGTGATAAATGGCACTTAATGCATTTTTAATGTGTGGAAAATTTCCATGGGTGTTCTTAAAAGCCAGGGCATTGGACACGCTGAAAAATTCAGTAATTCCGGATACCTGACCAACTCCTACCGGAGTTCCGGGTACCTGGAACTTTTTATCGTCCCAGGCTTGGGTAGATTGTCCGTTTGTGAGGATCCATTCTTTCGCCATGGCATTGATATCGGCATCATGAGCACATATTTCATCTACCAGCCCTTCCTGGAGTGCCTGTTCTGCAGTTAGTTTTTTTGATTGGGTTATGAACTGGATGGTTTTTTGCGGCCCCAGCATTCTCAGGTAACGTTGGGTACCTCCGGCTCCAGGAAACAACCCCACTGAACATTCCACCAAACCAATCCTGTTTTTTGGATGCGCGTTCATGATTCGATAATGGCAGGCTAAGGCAAGTTCGCAACCACCGCCTAAAGCAAATCCATTAAGGGCAGCTACTATAGGTTTGCCTCCGGTTTCCATTTTCCGCATTCCCTTATGGGTTTCCATAAGCAACTTGTATAAATCTTCTTTGGATTGATCGAAGTTAAGTAACCATTTTAAATCCCCTCCAGATATAAAATCATTTTTTGCGGAGTTGATCACGATCCCTTTTACAGTATCGTCTTGTAATGCTTCCCCCATCCTGGTAAAAAAATCTTCAAGGGTTTCAGCATTCATAATATTTACAGCGGAATTTTCTACATCCCAGGTTATAAAAGCAACGCCATCCGGGTCTATTTTATATTTTATATGTTTCATTATGAATCCTCTTTTTAGTTATTGGTTAAACCCGTTCAATTATGGTAGCAATACCCATTCCTCCTCCTACGCAAAGTGTCGCTAAAGCGGTGCTTTTTCCCTGACGCTCCAACTCATCCAGAGCAGTACCAAGGATCATACACCCTGTTGCCCCAAGCGGATGGCCCATTGCAATTGCGCCTCCATTTACGTTGACTATGGAATGATCTATTTTTAGATTTTCCATTAATCTTAAGGGTACAACGGCAAAGGCTTCATTAAC
>JAENXB010000302.1 GCA_016649785.1 Flavobacteriaceae bacterium | reverse complement strand
TTCAATTAATAATTGCCGCCCAGCAGAAATTGAAAGAGCAAAACATTTCAGCCCGTGTGGTAAGCATGCCATCATGGGAGTTGTTTGAGAAACAGGATGCCGCTTACAAAGAAAAAATATTCCCACAAGCCTTAAGAAAACGATTGGCGGTAGAAGCCGGCTCGCCTATAGGCTGGCATAAATATGTAACGGATGAAGGAGATGTTTTAGGCATCAATACATTCGGACATTCGGCGCCTGCGGATGACTTATTTAAATTATTCGGATTTACAGTTGACAATGTGGTGATCAGGGCAAAAAAACTGCTCACAGTAAAGATTAAAAAATGAAAATAGGAATTGCTGCCGACCATGGCGGGTTTGCATTAAAAGAAATCATTCATGAACTCCTGAAAAAACAGGGATATGAAGTAGTAGATTTTGGCGCCACTATTCTGGATGATACAGATGATTATCCTGATTTTGTAATTCCGCTTGCAAAAGCCGTTGCTTTGAAGGAAGTGGAACGGGGTATTGCAATTTGCGGCAGTGGCGTAGGTGCATCAATAGCCGCCAATAAAGTTTCCGGTGTAAGAGCAGCTTTGATTAGCAATTATTTCTCTGCGCACCAAGGAGTGGAAGATGATGATATGAATTTGATTTGCCTTGGAGGAAGGGTTACTGGTTTTGCAAGTGCCGAGGAACTGGTGCTGACGTTTTTAAAAGCAACGTTTATAGGTGCGGAGAGACACTTGAGAAGGTTGCAAAAAATTAAGGAACTCGAAATTAATCGCGATAAGAATGGGGAAATAATGGAGAGAGAATAAATCATCATTAATAAAAAGTAACATCATGTTAAAAAAAACAATCACAATCGCACTGCTTTTTCTTTTTTTAACTCCAATGCCAATAATGGCCCAGGGGGATAAGGAAGAAGAGGCTGCCGAGAAAGTAGAAAAGGTGACATCGGCCTCCCTTGAAGGTGAAGCACAGGATGACAGCACCAAAAAAGAAACGGAAAAAGATCTGGCTGCGATAACCAGCGAGGTCGAAAAATCAACAGTGCCCACTGTTATAAAAGCTGTCAGCCTCGCTGTAATTATCTTCGGTTTGGCTTATGCGTACTATCCCAAAAAGAAAAAGGAGGTGCCCAATGGATAACTCAAAAACTTTAGAGGAAAAAAATTGGAGTGTAAAAGACTTTAATTATCCTGTGCCTGTGCATGCAAAGAATTTTGGATATTCAGTTGGAGGCTTTACAGTAGTGGGCTTTTTGCTCCTTATTGTTACCGGCGTCATCATGGCTCTTTTTTTTAGTCCTTCAGTCGATAATGCACGGCAGAGTGTTCTTAACTTGATTTCTTCCCCATGGGGAATGTGGTTGAGGTCTTTCCACAGATGGCTTGCGGAAACCGTAACCTTTTTAATAATCCTGCACATAAGCAGAATTATTTTTACGGGTTCTTATGCAGGCAGGCGTAAATGGAACTGGATGTTTGGCATAGGGCTGCTGATAATCACATTTGCTTTCTTTTTTTCGGGAACAGCCATCAAATGGGACCAGGAAGGATATGAAGCGTACCAGCACTCATTGGAATCATTGGAACTTGTGCCTTTAATAGGTGAGCCGATTGCCGATTTTTTAACGGGCGGTTTAGCGGTAATCCGATTGTTTGCGACACATGTTTTAATATTGCCTATTCTTCTTTTTGTTTGCCTGGTTCCTCACCTGGCCTTAATGAAATTGAACGGTCTCTCACCAATCCCCGGTAAAACATCCGCTAAAACAATTATGTTTTTTGATCACATAAATAAGATTATCGGTTTTAGTGCAGCCATTTTTGGACTCGTTGCTTTTTTGGCGGCGCAGTTTCCGGTTGCATTAAATCCAGGGCCTTATTCCGGTGTTGAAATTACCAAACCACCATGGATTTTTTATCCTATTTACCAGTTAGAAGATTGGTTTGGCATAATCGCCCTGGTTATTTTTCCAATTATAGTGGTAGCAGGGCTTATTCTTTTGCCCTTTATTGATAAAAATGTGGAGAACATAAAAACCAGGAGAATTGTGGTGTGGAGCTACTTGTTATTGATTACAATTATGATTTTGTTTATTATAAATGTAGCGGTGCTGCCGCCTGTTAAACACCTTGGAGGATAAAACCATCTGGCAACAACAGTTTAATAAAATTAAAAAGGAGAGAAAGAGTAATGAAAAAATTAATTGTTTTTGACCTTGACGGCACACTTGCTAAAAGTAAATCGTCTATTAGTGAGGAGATATCCACACTGCTTAGCACACTTTTAAGTGTCTCGAAAGTGGCTATAATTTCCGGAGGTGATTGGCCACAATTCGAAAAACAATTGCTGTCGAAACTTCCCCATGATAAATATTTGAAGAATTTATATCTTTTGCCTACTTCCGGAACTAAGTACTATGAATATAAACCGGGTTGGGAAAAACGTTATTCGGAAGATTTTACCGGGGAGGAGAAAAAGAAGATTATAAGTTCATTAAAAAAAGCGGTTGATTCATCAGGATTCAAGGCCAAAGATGTTTGGGGAGAACCAATTGAAGACCGTGGAAGTCAAATTACTTTCTCGGCATTAGGTCAACAGGC
>JAENXB010000399.1 GCA_016649785.1 Flavobacteriaceae bacterium | reverse complement strand
GGATAAATTTCAGGTTGTTCTTTTTGGCTTTTTTGGCAACCTGCGCAAAAAAATCAACCGGTGCTTCCGGACACAAACTACCGCTCGCTACCAAAAATTCAGCATTGCTGATGTTTTCGATTTTATCCAGGATGCTTTTGTATTCCGATTTTTCCAATACCGGCCCGGGTAACCCAAACCGAAAAAGATTCCCTGTTGAGGTTTCGGTTACGGCAAAATTTTCCCTTAAGTTCTGTTTAATTTCCACCGGATCCTGATCTATCCCTTCTTTGTCAAGCAAATCGCTGTATATTTTTCCTGTATGTCCTCCCCGGGTATAAATCGCGGTGGAATTTCCTCCCAAGCGGTGAATTACCCTGGCAACATTTACGCCTCCTCCGCCCGGATCTATCATTGGCGGCTGGCATCTCAGTTTTTTATTTGGCTCCAGGTGGTCAATAGTGGTATAGGTGTCCAGCGCGGGATTTACGGTTAAGGTTATGATATTTTTCATTCGGCCCAGTATTAAAATTGCAAAAATCCTCCTCTCTATCAAATTTCATTGAAAAATTTAAATTTTAGAATGACATATATCATTTTAAAAAAGAAATAGAGTAGGTAATTTTAGAGGAGTTAAAAAACTGACATCATGGAAACATCGCTTTTTTTAGCAAAGTTCTGGGGTTGGTATCTTTTGATCTTTTTCTTCGTTCTAAGTTTTAATCCTATCCGGATCAGGCAGATCTTCGAAGATGTAAAAGATCAAAAGTTTCTTATTATAACCTCTTTTTTAGCTATAGTAATTGGATTGCTCAATATCCTATTTCACAATATCTGGGAGCCGGATTGGCGGTTAATAATCACAGCTATTGGATGGTTGTCACTTTTTGAAGGCCTGGTGGGCTTTAGCTTCCCCCGGCAATTGGCAAAATGGCTTGAATATATTAATGTAAAGTTGGTACAGGTGATCTATGTTCTCTTATTTCTGCTGGGAGTGTTCCTATTGAATATGGGATATCAATTAGTGCCTTATTGATCTTAAAAATACAAAGAAATGGAAGTGCTCATAAAAAAATTTAAGGAAATTGGAATGAAAGATCTCCCACTGGTTGGAGGGAAAAATGCTTCCCTGGGAGAGATGTACAATGAGTTAACCTCTAAGGGAATTCAAATCCCTAATGGATTTGCGACAACTTCCGACGCATTCTGGAAATTTATGAAGGACAATCAGCTTGAGAAACCTTTGGAAGATTTGCT
>JAENXB010000142.1 GCA_016649785.1 Flavobacteriaceae bacterium | reverse complement strand
TGTAATCTTTTATCCCAAATTGTCGCGGGATAAACGCATCTTTTCATAGGTCATGGTCAGGAAATATTGGGAATTTGAATAATTAGTTATATCAAAATTATGATGCACAAGGGCTTTTTGAAGTGTTTACAAGGACGCTTAGTCGTGCAGGAGACACTTACAACAAGAATAATAAAGATTATAGAACAAGGGTTATTTTACTTTGTATACTACATAAAATCAGATCCACAATTTATGTGAATGGGATTTGAAGTGGAGAACACTTCCCAAAATATTATGGGAGTTGTTTTTTTATGTTGTACAAGGAGGGCGTTAAAGGTTGCTCTAACTTTTTAAAAAGAAAAATGCAGCACACTTGGTGTGTACTGCATTTTTCTTTATTTAATCCGGATTATTTTTTTGGCGGCAAGGCAAATGCAACAGCATCGTGTTCAAAATTGCCCTTATGAGATCCATCGCAAAAAGGTTTGTTTTTAGAATGCCCACAACGGCAAAGTGATACTACCTCCCGGCCTCCCAGATCATATGGGTTTCCGGATTTATCCAGCATTTCAAAATCCCCTTCAATTCTCAGCGATCCGTTATTGTTTACCGTAATTTTTGTCTTGGTCATAATCATTTTGTTTTTTAAGGGTACTTATTAAACCGAATTAAGCTTGCTTTTTATGAAGCAAACGGCCTTATTTATAAATTAAGCAAGTGGATAAGTTAAAAACCAAAGAAACGAAAAAACCATTAAAATGCATTGATCTTCATGTTTAAAAGAAAAACGCAGCACAATTTAGTTGCACTGCATTTTCTCAATTTGATCTGCCACTGCTCTTTTGGTACAAATTATTTTTTACCCAAGCTCGTTTGGTTCAGTTCTGTCATCAATAATATCCATAATGACCCGTATCGTATGTTCGTCAATATCGTCAGGAAATTCTCCCGGGTTTTCCGGGTTTTGATGCTCCCGTGCAATTGCCAATGCAAGTATCAAATTGACGGCCTGCTCTTCATCACACCACGGCTTTTCAGCAAAACGTACCGGCCAATCCCATACAATATGGTCCCCACGCTTTGTCGTGGCCCAAAGTTGAACCTTATCTATTTGTACATCGGGGAAGTTTTCGGGGAACCTTTTACCCCGTCTTTATGTATGGTCCAAATACCCACTATATTATTATTATCCATATCCAATATTTTTGCCGTGAAATTAATGAGTATCCTATTCCTTTACCAAAAGTAGTTAAAAATATTTTACAATTGTCGGGGAAAGTTTATGGTTATCATTTCCCTACAATCAATCCAGGTTAGTTCCCGTTATCAAAACCCAAATAATTTGGGTCCATGGATATTTCAAAAATACCCGCTCCTTCATAAATTCAAATCAATACATTGATCTGTTGAGTTGTTAAGGCCTGATATTTTTCATAATTATAAATAAGCTAAAACTTTAAATTTGATCATAACTATTAATTATTCGGAGAAATAGAATGTCAACATCAAATTCAGATTTGACAGGGTTCTCAAAGTATCGGGATTAAAAAGACCAGCTTATTGACTGAATTTTTCGCTGACAGGATCAATAAGAAATTGACGGGTAATGAATGAAGTTTTCTTAAATTCATAAGCTAATAAAAACCTGATGTGCTACCGAACCAAATTAAATGCCGTGTTGAAGGATATTGAAAGCACTTTCAATGCCCGTTTCATAGAACCGGAATCCTACACTCCAATGGATGAAATAAACGGGTTTTCTTTTATGAAAACGCCTGTAATTACCTATGAAAATCAGGGAAAAATTGAAATGTTCAATTGGGGACTGATCCCTTTTTTGGCAAAAGATGACAAGATCAGGAAAATGACCCTTAATGCCAGGATTGAAACGCTTAAAGAAAAACCGGCCTATCGCAATTCCGTGAACCATCGTTGCCTTGTTATTGCCAATGGTTATTACGAATGGAAATGGGTAGATCCGAAGGGAATAGAAAAGAAGAAATATTTGATCACGCCAAAGGACCAGGAACTTTTTGCTTTTGCAGGGATTTATTCCTCCTGGAAAAATCCAGAAAATCACGAATTAGTTAACTCCTACGCTATCCTCACCACAGATGCAAACGAGTTAATGCGTGAAATTCACAACAGCAAAAAACGAATGCCCGTAGTACTTAAAAAAGAGGACAGGAAAAACTGGCTTTCCGGTGATGAAGTTTTAAATTTTGCTTTTCTATATACTGTTGAGCTGGAGGCGAAGATTATTTAAAAAAACAGCGTTCCCATAGAGTAAAAAGGAGAAAGGATATTGACAAAAAAAGTTATGGAAACAGATAAAAATTATAAAATACCCCAATATAAACCCCATTAGATACGTGCATTTAAAAGTTACCGATAATAAGCGTTCCCAACTTTTATTTCGGCCTGCCTGGATTTGAGTTAACCACAACATACGGAACCGATGCCGCTTTTATTTCTGCCGGAGGCTATCATCACCACATTTGTTAAAAACCCCGGTTCGCAAGAATGCTTCGCCATCGCCCATCAATGCTCCCGGGCTTTTTCATACCGCCATTCTCTATCCCGCAAGAAAAGATCTGTCAACAATTTTCCAACGATTTCCGGAAGCAAATTATCCCTTGACCAGCGCCCCTGACCATGGGGTTTCTGAAGCCCTGTATCTTGAAGATCCGGATAAAAATGGAGTTGAACTTTACCGGGACAGGACAAAAAAATCAATGACAAAAAAAACCGGATGGCACTCTGAAAATGTTCACCAAATCATTTGATCTCAATGATCTCAATGATCTCTCCTGAAAGAAACAGAACAATAAATGATGTTTCAGCAAGTCATTTCTCCAGTGATCCGGCTTACTTGCGTGTCATCTCCAAAAATCTTAAAAGCCTGATATTTATCATTTTAAATGGCTGATCAATGATCTAAATTACACTATCAAAAATAAAACATTAACCTTTTAAATCTATAATTATGACATTAGTAAAATTCAAAAATCCGCTCACTCCAAGGCTTATGGAACCATCCATTTTAAGAGATCCATTCTTTTCAGATCTGATGGACACTCAAAAAAGCCTTTTTAATTTAAATCGGATTTTTAACGGGGGTTCAGAAATAACTCCTGCAATGAACGTCAAAGAAACCAAGAATGAATTTAAAATTGAAATGGCAGCTCCCGGGCTTACTAAAAATGATTTTAAAATCACAATAGATGATGGAGTTTTGACAATTTCTTCTGAAAAAGAAGAAAAAACAGAGGAAAAAGAAGAAGGTTACCTTCGTAAGGAATTCAGCTACAGATCCTTTGCAAGATCCATGAGTTTACCTGAGACCGTAGATGAATCCAAGGATGTAAAAGCTGAATATCACGATGGGGTTTTAAAGCTTGTGCTTCACAAAAAACCTGGAGTAAAAAGCAAAGCAGCTAAAACTATTAAAGTATCTTAATTCATATTGAGTTTTTTAAACTTAATAATTAAACTGGAGGCTAATAAGCCTCCAGTTTCTGTTTGATCCCGATTCTAAAAAATATTTTTTAATTGTTCTTGCAAAAATGTTTTTAAGAAGCTGTTAAAGGAATTTTGATCTCCAATTTATTTTCTACTTCCAAAATCCCCGGCGCTGACCACAAAAATTATTAGGTTCTGAGATAATCGATATATGGGCATTAACCTATAAAGACCGTATAACCCCAAATATTGCAAAAATGACAGCAAAAATTATAAAAAAAAGGAAAATTGCAATAATTAGCTTAACCAGCACATTTAAACCTTCAGTAGCGGTTCTAAAGTTTTCGATAAAAATATCGAATGGTTTAAAAATTTTCGGTGGTTTCATGACAACAGGTATTTCATTAATTAATAAATCAACTTTCCCGGAAGAGAAAAAATGCCAATAATTCTCAATGGGCCAAAGAAGAAAGAATGAAATAACTTAAAAACGGAAAAACCCAAACACCCAACAAAAGGCCAATAACTTAACTATTGCTGTGACAACCCGTTAAATTTAATTGTAGTTTTATACCATCTCGTCAAATTATATCTTATTTCCCCTTATGGTTGATTAAAATTTACAACTTCTTATAAGATTTTACCGGTAGGGTTTTCCTGTATTTTCTGCCGGAAAAAGTTGGAAGATTTTCTTTGGGTAAATCCGTTTATTCAGGACAAATACCTTTTGTCTTGCCTCATTCTTTTCTATATCTGTCCTGTTTATTCAAAACCCGGATTATGGTAATATCATCCAATAAAAAAGGAAAGAGTTTAAATTCGTTTTTTTTTTAGCTCCACGAAAATTTCCCAGTATTTGGAATAAAATCCTCTTATAAACTGTTGAAATTTATTTTTTTTTCAAAATATGATGAAAATCAGCCAAAAATCAGACATTTTTTTAAAAGTTATTTCTTAAATTTAAAATGTTGAAACCCTTAATGTTAGAAAAATGCCACTTCACAACAACATTTTAATTTTTACCTGCTTCGGGGTTTTTCATTTTCTACTATCAATTACATCATTAAAAACAGAAACAGATGAAAATTTACGATGATAAACACATCAAAAATGTGGTCTTTGTTGGCGCTCATAACAGTGGCAAAATCACATTTGTTGAAACAATGTTGTTCGAAGCCGGACTGATCAACAGACGTGGAACGGTAGAAGCCAAAAATACGATCTCCGATTATCACGAAATTGAGCATGAAAAAGGAAATTCTGTGTATGCAACTCCGCTGCATACAGAATGGCGAAACTACAAGATCAATATCCTCGATACTCCGGGATTGGATGATTTCATTGGGGAAGTTATTTCATCAATCCGGGTTGCTGATACCGTAGTAACCGTACTCAACGGCCAGTACGGAGTAGAAGTTGGGACTGAGATCATTTGGAATTACATCGATAAATATCATAAACCCACACTTTTTGTCATTAATCAAATAGACCATCCTAATGTGAAATTTGAAGAAAGCTTTAATAGCATCAAAAACCTGGTGGGGAACAATGCAGTGAAGATCCAGTATCCGCTTATGGTTGATGGCGCGCAATGCATTATTGATGTTTTAAAAATGAAAATGTATAAATTTTCTGCGGAAGGCGGAAAGCCTGAAAAACTTAAAATTCCCAAAAATCAGAAAGAAATAGCTGACAATTTGCATAATGAACTGGTTGAAAAGGCAGCCGAAAATGATGAAGAATTGATGGAATTGTTCTTTGAAAAGGGAAGCCTTAATGAAGATGAATTGCGCAAAGGTATTAAAGCCGGAATGCTCAATCATGAGCTCTTCCCCGTATTTTGCATTTCGGCATTAAATGATATGGGAAGTGGAAGGCTGATGGGTTTTATCGATAATGTAGCTCCTGCCGCTGCCGACCTGAAACCGGAACAAAGTGTGGATGGAAAAGAAATTTCCTCCAAAAAAGAGGCTCCAACTGCAGTTTTTGTCTTTAAAACCGTACATCAGCCTAATTTAGGCCAAGTTACCTTTTTAAAGGTGATGAGCGGGGAAGTTAAATTAAATGACAAGTTGGTGAATTCCCGAAGTGGAGAAACTGAAAACTTAAACCAACTCTTTATTATGGATGGAAAAGAGAGAAAACAGGTTACAAAATTAACTGTTGGGGATATTGGCGCTTCCTTAAAATTAAAATATACCGAAACTAATGACACCTTATCTCAGGAAGGATATGATGTGGTAATAAAACCCATTCAATATCCCCAGCCGAGGATCAGGAGAGCCATATTTGTAGTAAACACCAAGGATGAGGAAAAGCTGAGTGAATCCCTGAGAAAGATCCACAGTCAGGATCCAACAGTGATCATCTCCTTTTCCAATGAAACCAGGCAACAGATCCTGGCTTGTCAGGGAGAATTGCACCTTGCAACTATAGACTGGACCTTAAAAAATATTTATGGCGTTGAAGCGCATTTTGAAAAGCCCAAAATTTCCTTCAGGGAAACCATACAACGTTCTTCGGCAGCTAATTACAGGCACAAGAAACAATCAGGTGGTTCCGGCCAATTTGCCGAGGTACATATGAAAATAGAACCCTGGATGGAAGGAATGGAAGAACCTGAAGGATTTAATCTCAGGGGAAAAGAACAGGTTGATCTTCCCTGGGATGGAAAACTGGTTTTTTATAACTGCATTGTTGGCGGAGTAATAGACCAGCGGTATCTACCTTCTATAATGAAAGGAATACTGGAGGTTATGGAAAAAGGTCCACTCACCGGCTCTTATATCAGGGATGTCCGGGTAATGGTTTACGATGGCAAAATGCATTCGGTAGATTCAAACGATATCTCTTTTAAAATTGCGGGAGCTCATGCTTTCAAGGAAGCTTTCCTGAATGCAAATCCAAAATTACTGGAACCCGCTATGGAACTCACCGTGACCGTGCCTGAAGAAATGGTAGGGAATGTAATGACAGAGTTGCAAACCAGGAGATCCATAATACAGGGAATTGACAACAGCAATAACTATCAGATTTTAAGATGCATCGCCCCGGAGGCCGAATTGTTCGGGTTTTCTACTGAATTAAGATCCCTGACCAAAGGCCGTGCAACCTTTAAATCGGTATTTTCCTCCTATCAACCCGTCCCGGCAAATGTTCAGAAAGACCTTGTTAGTGTGGGGGAAAGCAGATAGTTAAACCGTTATTCAGTTCAAACAAAATGTAGTCAGGAATCTTATAGGACCTACACTGTGTATTGGAAAGCTACGATCCTGACTGCCATCAAGTGTATGAATATTCTCCATTTTCCGCTCCAGAATAGGGATCGCAAATTTGGGCTGTTAATTATCATAACTCAAAAAGTTTAATTAGTCTTTAATTTTGAATTTTAATTTTCCTCAAGCTTTTGAATTGTCGATTTTTTCCAAAAGATTTCGGCAACTGTTGTACCCAAAGTCCCTTAAACATGGGGCAATATTTTTTATTAATTGAAATAACCGGGAACCTTCAAAAACAGAATTTTTATTGTTTTTTAATTGTTAGTTTGAACTTATGAAAAAATTCCGGATACCAAGAAAAACGAAAAAGTTCCTTAAAAAGGGACTTTGGCTTTATCCCGCCGATAAAAATGGGAATTCCTTAATGGGATTTCCCGCAAGAGATGAGGATGATTTTTACGCGTATAAACAGGGGATTTTAAAAAATTTATTTGACAGGAAAAATTCAAAACAGGAATCTAAAGAATACCGGCAAAAGATGAACAAAGCAGTTTCTGTTTCCAATGAAACTTTACGCACCTATGTTGATGAGATTTTTAGAAAGGATTTGAGGAACTCCTCTTATTATATATTAATTGAAGCCAAAAGCCATCCCCGTGCCATAATAGCCTATTATAATTTGTATCCAGTCGGTAAAGTACATCTTTTTTTACCTTTTGATAAGTTCTAGCTTGCCCACAAAAAAGAAATGGATAAGCAAGCCTTTATGTTTGGGTTAATT
>JAENXB010000175.1 GCA_016649785.1 Flavobacteriaceae bacterium | reverse complement strand
GATATTTTCTGAACCGGTCCCGCCAACCGAAACGGAAGAGGAACGCAACAAAAGACGATTTTACGGCGGGGAAGTGGACGGGATTTCAAGACAACTCGCCCGATATGTTCATAAAACCACACAAACTTATATGCCTGAGATGAACCCGATGATGATCTACAGATTGGATAGGTTTGGACGAGGCGGGCATCACAGGCCTTTTAATGATCTGGGCTTTGCAGGAATAAGGATAATGGAAGCTCATGAGAATTATAACCGTCAGCATCAGGACTTGCGCACTGAGAACGGTATCAAATACGGAGATGTGGTTGAAGGCGTCAATTTTGCATACGCCACCAAACTTACTACTGTAAACGCCATTAACCTGGCCAGTATGGCCTGGGCACCAAAGCCACCAAAGAATGTTGAAATTGGCGGAATTGTAGAGCCATCAACCAAATTGCGTTGGGAAAAAGTGGATGGGAATATAGCGGGATATAAGATTTACTGGCGCGATACCACCGCCCCCCAATGGCAACATTCACGTTTTGTAGGCGATGTAAGCGAATTTACCCTGAATGGAATTGTAATAGATAACTTTTTCTTTGGAGTTGCAAGCGTTGGTAAAAATGGATTTGAAAGTATGGTGGTATTTCCATCAGGAACTTTCAGGTAATCTTATTTTGATCAGAAAATAATTTTGAAAAACAAACCATATTATCAATAATTAATAACCTTATTCAGATGAAAAATTCATTAAAAATAATGTTTTTAGTTGTTTTTAGCTTCCTGGTAATTTCCTGCGGAAACAGGAAAAAGGAGCAATCAGGGACCTCCTCTGTTAAATCAGGAACTACTGTTCAACAAACCGAAGTAGAGAAACTTTTAGAGTCGCCCCGCCACCAGGAATGGGTTACGTTAAAGCATGGAGATCGGGAATTTCAGGCTTTTGTAGTATATCCAGAAACCGATGTAAAAACCAAATCTATAATAGTAATCCACGAAAATCGGGGTTTGAACGATTGGGCCAGATTGTTTGCCGATAAATTAGCAGCTGAAGGTTACCTGGTAATTGCCCCCGATTTAATCTCAAATACACAGGATGGAAAAAAGCGCACTACCGATTTTGAAAATCCCGATGCAGCAAGGGAGGCGATTTATGCTTTAAACCCTGAACAAGTTACCGCCGATTTGGATGCCACTTTTGAATATATTAAAAACGATGCCTCCTCAACCGGGGAAGTGGCCGTGGTAGGATTTTGTTGGGGTGGGTCCCAAACATTTCGATATGCGACCAACAATAAAAATATTTCTTCGGCACATGTTTTTTATGGAACCGCACCTGAAAATGCAGAAGCCTTTTCAGAAATTTCAGCTCCTGTTTATGGCTATTATGGAGGCGATGACAATCGCGTGAACGCCACCATTGAACAAACTGATCAATTCATGAAAGCGGCAGGGAAAACTTATGAATATGAAATTTATAAAGGAGCAGGACATGCCTTTATGAGAAGCGGTTCCCAGCCTGATGCTGACAAGGCAAATAGAGAAGCCCACAATGCAGCCGGGAAACGTTTATTAGACTTGTTAAAGAAATAAAACAACAAAAACCCATATTGGGAATTTACACTTTAAATATTTTATATAATCAACGGAAACCGTTTAAAACCCGTTTCCGTTTTTTTATTCAATTAAGGAAAGCTGAACACGTTTTTGCTCAACATCGACATCTACAACTGTTACCATTAAATGTTGACCCAATTTTACCACTGAATTTACATCGCTCACAAATTCCTTTGCGAGTTTTGAGATATGTATCAGGCCGCTTTCCTTTATTCCAATATCCACAAAACAGCCAAAATTGGTAATATTATTGACTATTCCCGGTAATTTCATCCCGCTGTGTAAATCCTGAATTGACTTTACCGAAGGATCAAATTGAAAATTACTGATCGTTTTTCGTGGATCGGCGCCGGGTTTCTCCAGTTCCCTGACAATATCCTGAAGCGTTGCCAAGCCCATCTCATTATTGCAATAAGCGGGCAGGGAAAGATTTTTTAAAACTTCTTTATTCCCTATGAGTTCATCCACTTTCAGCTTTTGATCTTTTGCGATTGTTTGAACAACATCATAACGCTCGGGATGTACAGCCGAGTTATCAAGAGGATTTTTGCCGTTTTTGATTCGCAAAAAACCGGCGGCCTGTTCAAAAGCTTTTGCTCCTAACCGGGGGACCTTCAGTAATTCTTTTCTGTTTTTAAGGGTCCCATGCTCTTTTCTGTAATCGATAATATTTTGAGCGAGTCCGGGTCCAATTCCTGAAACATACGAAAGCAATTCCTTGCTGGCGGTATTTACATTCACGCCAATCCTGTTTACGCAACTCATAACCACAATGTCCAACTTGTTTTTAAGTTTAGCCTGGTCAACTTCGTGTTGATACTGCCCTACTCCAATGGATTTTGCATCAATTTTCACCAATTCTGCCAAAGGATCACTTAATCTTCTGCCGATGGAAACCGCTCCTCTCACAGTTAAATCATAATTGGGGAATTCTTCCCTTGCAATTTTAGATGCTGAATAAACTGATGCACCGGCCTCATTAACAACAAATACATCGATGTCCCGATCTAAAGGAACTTTTTTAATAAAGAATTCGGTTTCCCGGGAAGTGTTCCATTCCCAATGGAGATCGCCTCAATTTTATATGCATTTGCCAGGGATTTTACTTTTTTAATTGCCAGTTCCATTTCCTTTTGCGGCGGATGCGGATAAATAGTTTCATTGTGCAGCAAGGATCCATTCTCATCCAGGCACACCAATTTACATCCAGATTTAAAGCCGGGATCAAGTGCGAGAATCCGTTTTCCTCCAAGGGGCGGAGCCATAAGCAATTGTTCTAAATTATTCGCAAAAACCAGGATCGCATCTTCATCTGCCTTTTTCTTGGCCTCGGCTAAAAATTCATTGGAAAATGAAGGTTTTAAAAGTCTTTTATAAGCGTCTTCAATGGCTTCACGAATATATTTTGTAGCAGGATCCCTATCGTTTTTAATAATGATACGGGATATCAAATTCAAAGCCTGTTCCTTTTCAACTTCAATTTTAATTCTTAAAAACCCTTCCTTTTCGGCCCTATAAATTGCCAAAAACCGGTGTGACGGAATCCTTTTTAGCGGCTCCTTCCAGTCAAAATACTGTTTAAAATTCAGGGCTTTTTCGCTTTCTACTTCCGTCTTGATCACTTTGGTGGAAATTACGGCATGGCGAATAAAAAGCTGGCGGATCTTCTCACGAACCAAACTGTTTTCGTTGATCCATTCTGCAATTATATATTTTGAGCCTTCAATTGCGTCTTCAATGGATCTTATTTTCAAAGTTAAAAATCGTTTTGCGGCTAGCTTAATATTTTCCTGATTTTGCGCCATCATAATTTTTGCAAGAGGTTCCAAGCCGTATTCCCGTGCGGTATCCGCTTTTGTCTTTCTCTTTTTCTTAAATGGCAAATAAAGATCTTCAAGTTGTGCAAGCGTTACAAATTTTTCGATTTGCGATTTCAAGGCTTCGGTTAAAGCGCCTTGTTCCTCAATTGACTTTAATATGGTGGTTTTTCGCTTTTCCAGATCCTTAAAAAACCTGACAAGATCGGAAATTTGTTCAATCTCAACTTCATCTAAATTCCCGGTGAGTTCTTTCCGATATCTGGCAATGAATGGAATGGTTGCATCATCAGAAAGAAGCGCAATTGTATTTTGGATTGCTTTTTCAGGAAACTTTACCTGGGACTTGACGAAATTTAATAATTTCAATTGAATTGGTTTTAAATTGATCTTTATTCGGAACAGAATACAAAGATACCTGTTCTTTAATTGAAATATCCGTTCCAAAAATCAAATTCAAGAAGAATAAAGGAGTGAGGGAGTGAGGAAGTAAAAATCAAATTTCTAAAACTCTGACTTCGGTTATCGAACCGCAAACTTCAAATAAACCATTAGTGCACCTGCCTGCCGGTAGGCAGGTGCACTAATAATATTTAAAATCTTCTTTGGTTGTTACCGTTTTTTAAACATTAATTCCGGAACTGAATATTTTTTCCCGCTCCCGATAGCTATCGGGACGCATATTTACCAAGATAATTATCCCTATTTTTTGTCTTTCTTCTTGGCTCTTGGTTCTTGGGTCTTTGTTCTTTTGTCTTGTTTCTTTGTTCCCGATTTACTTGATTATATAAATTTTTTTTTCCGGTCCAACACCTTTTAAAGTGAGTGATTTCCATTCTTTTGGCAAGATTTCATTTTTTTGCTCTATCCCATTTTCAGTAATATGCAATCCTCCGAAACCAAAAAGTACTACCTGGAGCATTCCGCCGGCACCAGTTGCAAAATAAGGATTCTCACTGGTGGCAGATTCTGCCAGAGCTCCAAAAGGAGCACGCTTATTAGGCTCATAACTTCTTTTAAAAAGCCTGTAAGCTTCTTAGGAATCTCCCAATCTGGAATACAAAATGGCAAATATTGATTGCCCCATAGCTGGACCCTAAGGAGAAAGTTTTGCTTCGTAATATTTTAGATCCTTAAGAACATCTTCTCTTTCGGTAATTTTTACCCACAAGAAAGATTAAAATTCCTGTAATATGTAAAAATTTAAAAATAAAAGTAGGGTTTCTTCGTTTCATTTAATAAAACCTAAGTATGAAAAAATGAAGCCATTTTTCTAAATACTTAGGTCATAATTTCTAAAAAAATATTATAAAACAAGGTAATAGAGGAATTTTATTTAAATCCCAATTTCATAAATTACAAAGACATCGCCTTGCCATTTCCAAGTTCTTCAACCGGTCCACAAGCTATGTATTGCCCGGGAATAGGATCGTACCACAACACATTTTCTCCAATTTCTTCGCTGGTTTTCCAGGCCCAGATCGCCATTTGCCGTACATTCTTCAAATATGACAATGAGCCGGCATCGGGATCCATTTTCAATTCCGGAATTTTATCTATCGGATCCTGGGTTTCAGTTTCCATTTTGGCAAAAATTTCCTGCTCTTCCAGGGAAGCACTTAAATATTTGGAAATAATTTCCTCAAAATCCTTTTCCTTTCCTTTATCCAGATCCTTACCAAACTCTTCTTTAAAAGCAACAGCAAAGGCATCTGCACTTCTTTTAAAATTTTGCTGACGCTCTTCAGATGCTACCTGATTCATATAAGAGTCTATAAATTGGGCCAGATTTAATTCGTTTGCCCCTGGAGTATCAGTTTTTGGGATTATTACATTCAGTATTTGTTTAAGGGCCAAACCGTTTGAAATATTTAAAAAAGTGGGTTCCCAATTGTTTCTAGGTTCGTTTTTACAACTTTGTAATAAACTTAAGGTACTTGGTCCCACTATAAGTATTCCGGCACCCAGTCCAAAGTTTTTTAATGCTTGTCTTCTGTTCATAATTATAAAAATTAAGCGTTGGATTTTTTAAAGTTCTTTGCGGCGTGATCTGCAGCTCTTGCCGTCATTGCCATATAGGTAAGGGACGGGTTTTGACAGGCAGCAGAAGTCATAAAGGAACCATCTGTTACATATACGTTGGGTACATCGTGAACCTGATTGTTTCCATTTAAAACAGAGGTTTTTGGATCCCTGCCCATTCTGGCTGTTCCCATCTCGTGGATTCCCAGTCCGGGAGCTCCTATATTATCGTAGCCCTGAACATCCCTGAAACCTGCCTTTTCCAGCATTTTAATTGCCTGGTCAACCATATCTTTTCGCATTTTCAATTCATTCTCCTTGAATTCCGCATCAAAAGTTACTGTTGGCAATCCCCATTCATCCAGTTTATCATAATCAAGGATTATTTTATTTTCGTGATATGGAAGGGTTTCTCCAAATCCCATCAATCCCATGGTCCATCCTCCCGGTTTGGAGATCGCTTCTTTTAAATCTTTTCCATAACTGGCTTCGGCAATAGTCTCATTCCAATTATTCCTGCTTGCTCCACCCTGATATCCGTATCCGCGTATAAAATCAAGATTTTCATT
>JAENXB010000120.1 GCA_016649785.1 Flavobacteriaceae bacterium | reverse complement strand
TATGACCAATAAAAAACAATAAATATCTACATATGAAAACACCAAAGCACAACCGGGTAGGAGTATGGATGGATTACGCCAATGCTTATTTTATTGAATACGACGGTATTAACGCCTTGATTGTTGATGCAATAGAAGCCCCATCAGTAGGCCAGCTTCGGGAGAAAGGGGAAACCGATAACAAAACAAGGTTTTCTGAAGATCCGCAGCAATCTTCTCCCAATGAATACAGCAAGCGAAATATTGAACAGGAAGAACTCAAGCAATATTTTAAAATGCTGGAAAAAAATCTGGAAGCTTACCGGGATATACTTTTATTTGGACCCGGAACTGCCAGGGACAAGTTTTTTAAACGAATTTCAGAAAAGCACTTTTTAGAAGGCAAAAGGATTTCGGTACAGATCAGTGATAAATTGACCGAAAACCAGATGGTTGCCTTTGTGGAGGATTATTTTGAAACAAAGTAAAATCCCTTATTTTTCGGTAATTTTTTATTTCCGATTGGTACTGGCATCCCAACCTGCACTGGAAATCCGTTTTATTACAGAGATTTACACTTAAATTTTATGCCATAAAAGCTGATAAACCAGGAGATTTATTTCCTTTGGGCAATTATGGCATAAAAGAAAATGCTGTTGAATTAGAACAACGGAATTTTATAATTTTTCAAAAATCTCCACGAACTCTTTTTGGAGGCTTAATGATTTATCCTGCGCATACCAGGTATGTAATTCCTTTTCAAAATCTGCCTTGGTAACTTCAAGCGGATTTTCTTTCCAATTAAGCATTATATGATGTGCAGATAGAGGACGCGGGCCCCAGGAAAATAACTCCTCCCCTTCCTGATCAAATGATACAAGTTTGGGAATGGACTTACCGCCATTGGTTCTATACTTATCGATCCATTCCGGATTTTCATCCCTTAATATTATTCGCAGGTCGATTTTTTCATTGGAAGAAGCGGCTATTTTTGCAATTACCGGCAAATTTTGAGCACTATCCCCACACCAGGTTTCGGTTATGAGGTACCAGGTCTGTGGTTTTTTTATAGCTTCAATAAGCCCAATGAATTCCGGCTGAAGGTTAACGGTATTGTTCAATCGTTTCATACGCTTGTTGTTCAGGCTGGTATATTCAGCCATAACTTCGCTTTGATCTTCCCCGGAGGATTTGCCTTCTTTGGAAAGCGCTCCCATCCATTCGTAAAATTCATTGTAGCTAAAAACAGGATTTTTGATTTTCATTTTATGTCTTTTTTATTTTTATAAACGAAACTTGATTTTTAAGCTTTTAATAATTTAGTTGTTGTTTTTCATACGGGAGGTTAATTTATTTAAACCATAAGTCGCTTGGTTTTTATTATACTTACATTAAGATATAGATAATGAAATCTGTTTTATAATAAGAATTCAATATTAAAACGCAACTTTTGAATTTATTTGAAGATGATTTTTTATTGCAAAATTTGAAATTCCTTGTACAAGCATTTCACCTGATTGAATAGAATCAAATATTAGCTTAAGAATTTGTATTAACAAATTCTTAAGCTCTCCCCATGAAAAACAAAACCTATTTAATCCTTATCACCATAGTTTCAGCTTTGGGAGGATTACTTTTCGGATATGACACCGGCGTTATTAACGGTTCACAGTATTATTTTAGTCAGTATTTTGATCTGGATCCAGGAATGAAAGGTTGGGTTGTGGGAAGTGCGCTGATAGATTGCTTTGTTGGAGCAATTATAGCGGGGCCAATAAGTAATGCAATTGGAAGAAAATATTCTTTGATCATTTCAGCAATATTGTTTTCAATTTCAGCCTGGGACTCGGGATTGCCTTCTTTTTACCTGAATCTGTTTCCTTATTAGTCGCTTTTCGATTAATTGGCGGATTGGGAATTGGGATAGCCTCTATGAATGCTCCAACCTATATCGCTGAAATTGCTCCTGCAAAAATAAGGGGAACCCTTGTGAGTTATTATCAACTGGCAGTTGTAGTCGGGTTTTTTGTGGTGTTCATAGTGACTTATATGATCGGGAACCAGGCCACAGAGGCTGAAAATATTCAAACTGGTTGGAGATGGATGTTTTGGTCGGAACTCATTCCCAGTTCAGCCTTCCTCATACTTTTTTTTTGTGCCTAAAAGTCCGCGATGGCTTGCCTTGAGAGGCTTGAAATCTGATGCTTACCGTGTTTTAACCCGAATTCATGGAGTAGAGATCGCCGAAAAGGAAATGGGGGAAATCGAGAATTCCATTCTAAAAGATAAAGCTAAGGTTAAGCTTAATATATTTGCCAAAGGAGTATTTTCAATCATTGTAATTAGTACGGTTTTGTCCGTTTTACAACAGTTTACGGGAATTAACGCGGTACTTTATTACGGTGCCGATATTTTTGAAAAAGCTCTTGGATTTGGTAAAGAAGATGTATTGCTGCAGCAAGTGATGCTCGCGGCAATTAATTTGATCTTTACCTTTGTCGCGATGGCAACAGTAGATAAATTAGGACGTAAACCGCTTCTCTATATAGGTTCGATTGGGATGTTGATCGGATTTTTGTTGCTTGGAGGCACATTAATGTCAGGAAATGTAGGGATATTGTCACTTATTGGAGTTTTATTATTTATCGCATCCTTCGCCATGTCCATGGGATCTGTGGTTTGGGTGATTTTATCGGAGATGTTCCCTAACAATATGCGAAGTATCGCCATGTCTATTGCAGTTGCAGCCCAGTGGGCCGCCAATTATGTAGTTACCCAATTCTTCCCTTTAGTTGCCGAAAGTGAAGTAAATAAAAGTGAATACTGGAATGGTTAGTTACAATATTTTATCTTTTCCGTATTTATTCTGGCAATTATTTTCTTTACCTATAAATATATTCCTGAAACTAAAGGAAAATCCCTGGAAGAACTAGAAGATATGTGGGATATTCCGGAAGAAATTAAAGTTAAGAATGCGTAAAGAGACCGAAGCAAGATCTTTGCCGATGGATTCGCGGGCAAATTACAATTGAGCTCTTGAAGAAACCCGGGGAGCACTTTGTTCAATCGATTGTTCAAAAAAATACTACTGAGGCTGCCTGCGGGCGGCCTCTTACTTTAAAATCCAAATCAATTCAGATTCCGCCTTTGAATAAAAAAGCGCTTCATCAAGATGGAAGCTTCTTCTTCCAAAACTCCCGTTTTTACCCTGGTTTTTGGGTGAAGTTTTGATCCCATTTTGCGATATCCACGTTCCGGATCGGTCGCGGCAAATACCAAATTCGATAATTGGCTCCAGTATAATGCCCCGGCACACATCTGGCAGGGTTCCAGGGTGACATACATAGTGCAGCCTTTTAAATATTTCCCACCCAGGTAATTTGCCGCTGCGGTTATGGCCTGCATTTCAGCATGAGCGGTAACATCGTTCAGGAGTTCCGTCAGGTTATGGCCGCGGGCGATTATTTTTTCATCTGTCACAACAACAACTCCTACCGGGATTTCGCCTTTTTCAAAGGCTTTTTCGGCTTCTTCCAAAGCTTTCCGCATAAAGTAATCGTCGTCAAAAGGAGTGATTTTCATCTGAATTTTTAATTTTCTGAAAGGTATAAATTTAATTGGGATTCGTTTATTGGTTAATTTGGGATTCGTTCATTAGAATTTTAAAATTGAAATGTTGTTTGGGGTTTTTTGTTTGAAGTTTGTTGTTTGACGTCAAAATATCGAGGAGTGAGAGGAGTCGTAAGTTGTTTTTAAGAAGGTTATTCGATCCAAAAAATATTTTATAAAATTATTCGTGCATTCGTGGCTTATCAAAACAAATTGTTAATGTCTGGCCACAAATGCAGAAATAATTTTGATATTTCATTGTCAAAATTGGGAATGAACAAATTATTTTGAATTTGAAATTTTGAATTTGTTTTTACGGATTTTGAATTTTTTTACTTTGGTCTCCGGTCTTCCGACTTCTTTTCAACGTGAAAACGAAAAAAGAACCGGGATAAATACAGTTTCAAAATGTATATTTGCTTTCAATGTCGAAAAATATCCTAAATACCATAAATTCCCCATCCGATCTGCGCCGGCTTCCGAAGGAAAAACTGCCGGAACTGGCCGCCGAACTCCGGAAATTTATTATAGATATCGTAGCGACCAAAGAAGGACATCTGGGCGCCAGCCTTGGCGTGGTAGAACTCACCATCGCCTTGCATTACGCTTTTAATACTCCCGATGATCTCCTGGTTTGGGATGTGGGCCATCAGGCCTACGGACATAAGATCCTTACCGGAAGAAGGGATGTTTTTCACACCAACAGGCAATTAAATGGCTTAAGCGGATTTCCAAACCGAAGCGAAAGTCCATACGATACTTTTGGGGTAGGTCATTCTTCCACCTCGATTTCTGCAGCGCTTGGAATGGCGCTCGCTTCAAATTTAAAGGGAGATCTTCAAAAGCAACATATCGCGGTAATTGGGGATGCCTCCATTGCCAGCGGAATGGCTTTTGAAGGACTCAATCACGCCGGGGTTACCAATGCAAACCTGCTAGTGGTTCTAAACGATAACGCCATTGGAATAGATCCAAGTATTGGTGCCTTAAAGCAATATCTCACCAAAGCCAGGGTAGGTTACAAACCTGCTCAGGACAATATCATTGAAGCGCTGAATTTTAAATATTTCGGCCCGGTGGATGGACATGATATTGAGAGTTTGTTGAAGATTTTTGAAGATTTAAAAAAGATCAGTGGTCCTAAATTTCTGCATGTGATCACCACCAAAGGAAAGGGGCTTAAAAAAGCGGAAGAAAATCAAGTGAAATATCACGCTCCCGGGAAATTTGTGGCAGATACAGGAGAATTGCTGCCTTATAATACCGATGGACTGCCTTTAAAATATCAGGATGTTTTTGGGCTGACCCTTTTGGAACTGGCAGAAAAAAACGAAAAAATTATTGGAATTACTCCCGCAATGCCAACTGGGAGTTCCTTAAATTATATGATGGATGCTTTTCCGGAACGGGCTTTTGACGTTGGAATTGCAGAGCAGCATGCCGTAACCCTTGCAGCCGGAATGGCCACCCAGGGATTTACGGTATTTTGTGCAATCTATTCCACATTTTTGCAACGGGCGTATGACCAGGTTATTCACGATGTGGCCTTGCAAAATTTGCCGGTGATCTTTTGTCTGGACAGGGCAGGACTTGTAGGGGAAGATGGCGCCACGCATCACGGGGTTTTTGATATCGCCTATTTGCGCTGCATTCCCAATCTAATGATCGCCGCCCCGGCAGATGAGGTTGAATTGCGCAATTTGCTCTATACCGCACAGCTGGATTTAAAATCCCCTCTGGTTATTCGTTATCCCCGGGGAAGGGGAGTTAAATTGAATTGGAAACAGGAATTTAAAAAGGTGGAATTTGGGAAAGGTTCGCTTCTGAAATCCGGAAGTAAACTTGCCGTTATAAGTATTGGAAGCATTGCTGAGAATGTGCGGCTCGCAATTGAAATGTTGCCTGAGGCAGATCAGGTGGCTCATTACGATGCCAAATTTGTAAAACCGCTTGATGAAAAGTTACTTCATGAAATTTTCAAAAAATATGATAAGATCATAACTATTGAAGATGGGGTGATTTCTGGCGGCTTTGGGTCGGCAGTGTTGGAATTTGTTTCAAAACATCAATATCATCCCGAAATTAAATGCCTGGGAATCCCCGATAATTTTATTGAGCAAGGAATTGTATATCAATTACAAGAAATCGCAAAAATTGACGTTCATAGTATATACCTTTGTATCTCAAACCTTTTAGAATAATCCATTTAAGCCTCTAATTTAAAATGTCTTTACCTTTTATCGTCCCCCGACAATTTCTAACAATTCTTTTATTATTGATTTGTTTTTCGGTATCTGCTTTTGAATTTCCTGCCATCCAAATTGACACTACCAAAATTGATACAACCAAGGTTATCATCACCAAAGTATCTTCGATCAAAGCATCTACAATCAAAATGGACTCTATCCAAATAAATGTTGCCGGTGAGGATTCAAAAGAAGATAAAAAAATAAAAAATGAAGGCCTTTTGTTCAGTCCAGGAATGATGGTAAGTCAGGAAATTATAATTCTTTGGACCCAAAAAAATGCGGTAGGGGTGAATTTTAACGAAGTGGCTTTTGTAAACTGGAATGCCGGGGGGAACAATTCAATTTCAGCATTATTTTTCGGCAATTTTGAACGCAATTTTAAAAGGGAGTTGCTTTCCTGGAAAACCAATGGATCAATACGCTATGGCATAAACGCTCAGGAAGGAAGGGAAATAAGGAAAACTGAAGATCAATTGGTATTCAATTCCACTTTTGGATACCGGCGAAACCCCAAATCCAATTTTCGATATTCTGCAAAATTTAATTTCAACACTCAATTTGCCAACGGATACAAATACCCTGACACTAAAAAGCCAATCTCTTCTTTTATGGCCCCGGGTTATATTTTTTTAGGAATGGGGGCAGAATATACAGATCCCAAGGAGGACCTGATTATCTATCTTTCTCCTGTTACCCAAAAATCGACATTTGTATTTAACCAGACATTGGCAAATGAGGGGATGTTTGGGGTAACTCCGGCTGTACGCGATGAGCAGGGGAATATTATTAAAGAAGGTGATAATGTGAATGCAGAATTCGGAATTTTGTTCACCAGCAGTTTGAAAAAGGAAATTTTCACTAATGTAAACCTGGAAAATCAGTTAAGTTTTTATTCTGATTATTTGAATAAATTCGGGAATGTGGATGTGGATTGGGAACTCAATTTAAATCTTGTGGTAAACGATTTTATCAAAGCCAAAATTGGCTCACATCTTAAATATGACGATGATGTGAAGGTAAAAGAAGATACCAATGGCGATGGTAAACTTGAAACTCTGGGACCAAGGGTGCAGTTTAAACAGATGCTGGGGTTAGGTGTTGTATATGAGTTTTAACAAACCTAACGAGGTCTTCAGGACCTGCAAGGTTCAGTTTGTGCTGGCCTGGATTTAACGAACTTTTCCAAAGTTCAAAACTTTGGAAAAGTTAACCAACTTGTTCAGACCTCACAGATTTAAAAAACCTGTGAGATCTTTCTAAAAATTTACAATTTCAATCCCATATATTTTTCAAAAGACGCCACCGTAATTCCATCAGTTAATGATGCGGTGTAGGAACAAATTTGAAGCAGGGTTTTATAAACCGACTGATCATTCTGAATGACCAATTTCGGCACCGAGCGTTTTACCAACAAAGTGAAATTGGAATCTCTTGTTTCTGCCGTTTCAGGTAAAAAGGCCTGGGTATAAGTATCCAATAAATACGACAGCATTTTATAGCCGGCAATTTCCTTATTTATCACTTCTTCACTCTGGTAAATGCGTTCCACACTTATCTTGATGATGTCCTTAATTTGGGCCTCAAAACTGCTTTTGTCGAACAGGGAATCGTGAAACTCGCCTGCCAGAATAAGGTTTTCATTTTTCAGGAACAGATCCACTGCTTCTGTGATCAGGGTGTTGATCGCCAAAGCCCGCAGATAACCAAGCCTGTCTGCAGTATTGGTGAGCGAATGGTATTTCGAGGTATTAATGCTGTTTTTAACCAGTTTGATCAGATATTCCAGGGCGTATTCTTCATCTATTAAGCCTAGGTTGATCCCATCCTCAAAATCGATGATGGTGTAGCAAATATCATCTGCGGCTTCTACCAGAAAGGCGAGAGGATGCCGGGCGTAGGCTATATGTTCCCCCTTTCGAACCGGGATAAGGTTCAATTCGGCAGCGATATCTTCAAAAATTGCCTGTTCGCTTTGGAAAATGCCAAATTTTTTATCACCGATATTTCTTGTGGGTTTATGCGGAAGGGATTCCTTGGGATATTTTATGAATGCTCCTAAAGTTGCATAGGATAACCGAAGGCCGCCTTCAATTCCCGGACGATTTTCAGTTAAAATTTTGAAACCATTCGCATTTCCTTCAAATTTAATAAGATCCTGATATTCTTTTTCTGAAAGTTGCTCCTTAAAACGTTTTCCATTGCCAAGGCTGAAGTATTCTCCAATCGCTTTTTCCCCGGAATGCCCAAAAGGCGGATTCCCGATGTCGTGTGCCAAAGCTGCCGCGGCCACAATAGCTCCAAAATCATTGATCTGGTGTCCGTGAATGGTTTTTAGGTGCGGGTGTTTTTCAAGGATCTTTTTCCCGGCCAATCTTCCCAAAGATCTGCCTACTACTGAAACTTCCAGGCTGTGAGTGAGCCGGGTGTGTACGAAATCGGTTTTGGAGAGCGGAATTACCTGGGTTTTGTCCTGTAGGCTTCTGAAGGCCGAAGAAAATATTATCCGGTCGTAATCTACTTCAAAACCAAGGCGGGTTTCGTCCTGTTCTTTGCGAAGTCGTTTGTTTTTATCTCCAAATCTCTTTAAGGAAAGAAGTTGTTCCCAATTCATCATATCATTTTTATTTTTTTATGCGCAGAATTATAAGTTTTTCACAATCTATTTCTTTCGACAATCCTCGCCATCTTAATTCATATTTTTTCTCCGCAGATTTCCGCAGATTTTTTTAGTTTCTCTATCTATTTTTTTATCTAAGTTAATCTACGCGATTGTTGATTTATTTTTCGTCTTTTTTTTCCGCAGATTTTTAATTTTTTTTCTGCGCTAATCTGCGAGATCTGCGGGATAATTTTTTTTT
>JAENXB010000381.1 GCA_016649785.1 Flavobacteriaceae bacterium | reverse complement strand
GGATATTTTAGAGCCAACGGCATTCCCTGTGGCTAGTACATCGCTTTTCTCTTTTAATTTATATTCGATGTGAACATTTTTCTTTTTTGGATGATGAACGGTTTCGGGTCGCGCCTGGATTATAAAAAGGGAATTTGAGATCCCATCTTTTGCCCATTCAATATCCATAGGTTTTTTATAATGTTTTTCAATTTCAAAAGCCCATTTAGCCAAAGTGATCACTTCTTCATCTGAAAGAACAAACTGATTTTGTTTGGCTTCTTCGGTCTCAATATTTATCAATGAAGAATGGCCGTTTGAGGAGGCATAGATCATGGTTTTAGACTTGTCCCCCAGTTTTTTTTCCAGAATTGCATTTTTGCCCTGAGCTAAGGTTGGTTTGAATACATAAAACTCGTCCGGGGTTATGGTGCCCTGCACGATATTTTCTCCAAGTCCCCAAACTCCCGAAAGGAGGATCACATTTTCAAAACCCGATTCGGGATCTATGGTAAAACCAACTCCGGAACAGGCTTTATCTGAACGTACCATCATCTGTACCCCAACAGATAAAGCGACATCATTATGCAAAAAGCCTTTATCCTCGCGGTATTTTATTGCCCTGTCGGTATATAAGGATGCAAAACATTCCTTGACGGCATGCAGCAGGGCTTCATCTCCCCTAATATTTAAAAAGGTATCGTGCTGGCCCGCAAAACTGGCTTCGGGCAGATCCTCTGCGGTGGCGCTACTTCGCACAGCGACATCAAGATCAACCTTATCGCTCAAATAATGATAAGCCTCAATAATTTCTTCACGGAAACCTTCAGATAAATTTCCATCCAGAATATGCTTCCTCGCCCTGGTGCCAATTTCTGAAAGATTGGAAAAGTTCTTTCTGTCCAGATCTTTCAGCAAATCTTCCAAAGGTTTCTCAAGCTGATTGTCCTTCATAAATTTCCAGAATGCGTTGGAAGTTGTCGCAAATCCATTAGGGATTTGAATCCCCTTAGAGGTCAACTCATTGTACGTCTCTCCCAGGGAAGCGTTTTTCCCTCCAACCAGTGGGAGATCTTTCATTCCAATCTCCTTAAATTTTTTTATGAGCACTTCCATTTCTTTGTGTTTTTAAAATCAATAAGGCACTAATTGGTATCCCATATTCAACAGGAATACTCCCAACAGAAATAAGATTACATAGATTACCTGTATCAACTTTATGTTGATATATTCATTCCATATCACAATTTTAACCGGAAAAACAAAACCAACCAATCCCATAAAAAGGGAAATCCATCCCAAAACGGTGATAAAAAACCGCCAATCGGGTTCCCAGATATTGTGAAAAAGAATATTGAGCAATCCAATGATGATAGCTATAAACGAAGCGAGATTCAGGAATTTCCGGTCTTTTACATCTTCGAAGATCTGCTTGATACGAATGGGTTTGAAGC
>JAENXB010000061.1 GCA_016649785.1 Flavobacteriaceae bacterium | reverse complement strand
GGACGAACCCTTCAGCCATATAGACCATTTCAGAAAAAACAATTTGCGCAGAAGCTTGTTTGCCTATTTAAAAGAAAAGAATATCACCTCAATCACCGCTACTCATGACAGCACTGATGCCCTTTCATTTGCCGACAAAACAATTGTGCTTAAAGACGGAAAGATTGACGCTCAGGACAGGCCGCGAAAATTGTATGAGAATCCTCCAGGCAAGTACGTCGCTTCTCTTTTTGGAGATGTAAATCACATTATGCTTAAAAATTTAATCCCTTCTGAAAAAAGCCGAAAAAAAGTATTGCTCTATCCCCACGAAATTAAACTTGTTCCTGATAAAAGCTGAATTGAATGTTGAAATAATTTATTTTGAACATCTTAAAGAATTGGCCGAAGGAGAAATTGTGGCGGTTGAAATTTCAGAACAATTGATCAATTCCCGAATAAGAAACTGATCAGACCTCACTAGGACTTTAAGACCTCGTATGCTTGCAAAGGAACTTCAATTAATAAGTATCATTTTAGTAACTAAACCTAACAGGTCTTAAAGACCTGTTAGGTCTTGTTGACTTAGTGAGTTCTATTCTAAAGATAGAATCTGATTTGTATTGCCGTTAAAACTGAAGTTTTCTTTTTCTTTCTTACCTAAAAGAGCCTGGGCGATTGGGGAATTGATCCCAATAGCATAAAATTTTTCATTTTCCACCAAAATTTCCCCTGCGGGAATCGAAAGAAAATAGTTGGCTGCTGTAGTTTTTACAAGGCTCCCCAAACCAATTTTCCCTGAATTTGGGTTCTGCACTGCAAAGGCCAGGGTTTTTTTCAATCCTTTGTATTGTTCCAGCTGAAGCAATAATTTATCAAATTCGAGATTGATCATTGCCCTGCCGGTTTCATACTTATCGCCGGCAGAAGATTTTGATTCCATTTTTAGCGCTTCGTCCAAATCTTTAATTCCTGCAAGCGCCCTGTTGATACGCGATTCTACATAATTTTCACATACTTCAATTAACTGCTGTTTTAAATTGCTACTCATTTTATGTCGATATTTTGCAGGGTAAATGGCCCGTAATTTCGCATTTGCCGAACGATCCAGTTTATCCTGGTTTGAATATAATTACTTGCCGGATTAGCCCGATATTGCCTTGGATTGGGCACAATAGCGGCAATAGCAGCCGATTCATACATGGTCAATTTAGCTGCCGGTTTATTAAACCAAGCCTGGGCCGCGGCTTCTGCCCCGTAAATTCCCTTGCCCATTTCAATAGAATTTAAGTACACCTCCATAATCCTCTCCTTACTCCAAAAAACTTCGATCAAAAATGTAAAATAAACTTCCATTCCTTTTCTAAGCCAGGTGCGGTTAGGCCAAAGAAATACATTTTTTGCCGTTTGTTGGGAAATGCTGCTCGCGCCCCTTACCCGTTTTCCGCTTTTATTCCTTTCAATTGCTTTTTCAATCGCTTTTATATCAAATCCGCTGTGATTCAAAAAGTTTTGATCTTCACTTGAAATTACTGCCAGTTGCAAATGCCGGGAAATATCATCAATTGGAACCCAATCGTGACGGATCTCTTCTTTCGGGTTTTCAAAATAACGAATGACCATTAGCGGGGTTAACGGAACAGGAACCCATTTATACAAGATCACAATAAAAATACTGAAGGCAAAAAGCCACAAAATCAGTTTTGACAAAAATTTGAAAAATCGTTTCATATATTGATGGGTATAGTTTTATCCAGATCGCTCTTCGGAAAAATTCAAAATTCCAGGTTTAAAATTAAAATGTCTTGTTTCTTATTTTTCATCTAACCTCTAACTTGAAAAGTTTTGTTTCTTTGTTTCACTTCTAACTTCTAAAATCTTGTCTTTTTATCTTGGTTCTTGACTCTTGATTCATGGTTCCCTTTTCCACTTCTAACTTCGTACTTCTAACCTCTAACTTCCTACTTACACCAATTCTGCCAATTCCCTGCCAACCAAACTGCCAATGGCCACACCCATTCCTCCTAAACGCACGCCACAATACACATTTTCCGAGATCTGTTTCAGGATAGGTTTCTTTTGATTTCCAACTCCCATGATCCCGCTCCATCTCTGGTCGATTTCAAATTCGGTATTGGGCAAAATCGTCGATTTCAGGAGCTCTTCCAGTTTATTCTGAATTAGTTCCGTCTGTTCCATAATCGTGGTTTCTTCGGTTTTAAGATCAAGGTTTCGTCCTCCTCCCAGTAAAATCCGGTAATCGATATTACGAAAGTAATAATAGCCTTTATCCAGATGAAAAGTACCTTTTAGATGAAGGTTTTTTATGGGTTTTGTGATCAGGACCTGGGCCCGCGCAGGTTTTACTTCTGAAATTCCCAGTGTGGAAGCAAACCCATTTGTAGTGATCATTAATTTATTGGTGCTGAATTGAAACTGATCTGTTTTTACTTCTACCGAATTATTTTTTTCTGAAAATTCCTCAACTGTGATATTGTTTAAGATCCTAATCCCGGCACTCTGTACCTTTTGAAGCAGGGCCTCCATCATTTTACCCGTATTTATCTGGCCTTCAAATTGACTGAAAATAAGTGGTTCCTGAATATTCCTAAATCCAAAGCTATTTGGCTTAGTACTAAAAACCCGTTTATTAAAAACAGGTTCCAACAGTTTATTGACATCCTTCATTTTTGAAACGCAGTGTTCAAAAAGTTCCAGATCCCGGGGCACAAAAAGCTCGTACCCGCCCCAGGCCTGGTAACCTATTGCTTTATCGCCCAGATTATTTCGCAGCAATTGCAGCCCATCCACGCGTTTTTGAACAAGATCTACAACTTCGGTTTCGGAATGTGAATTTAGATCGTCCAAAATTTCGGAAAGGCTTCCAAAACAGGCAAAACCTGCGTTTTTAGTGCTGGCGCCGTTGGGGAGAAATCCGCGTTCCAGGATCAGGATCCGGGCTTTTGGAAACCGGTATTTTAGATGTAAAGCTGTATTCAGTCCAACAATTCCGCTGCCTACAATGGTGTAATCTATATTTGAAAGCCAGGTTTGATATTCCCAGTAGGAAAGGTTCATTTTTTATTTTTAGAAGCTGAAAATTACGGAAAGTTTTATTTGGATCATTTTAATCTGGACAAAAGTATGAAAGAAAAAGAATTACATTGTTAATGCAAAGTCCACAACAATTTTTCTCAACATAAATAATTCCATGCATTACTCTATAACAAATAGGGGCTAAAGCCCATTTCAATTCACTTATTTATCCCCTGACTGAAGTAAGTGGCAATGGATAAAATATCCAAATCATTCCGGAACGCCAAATTTTAAATCATTCCAAGTCCCTGAAGTCGGGTGAAATGAATAGCAAGTCTTAATTTTTACGGGATTTTAGGCAACCCTGCCAGGGTAGGGTTGTAAGCTGAATGCTCTTCCGAATCCAATTTGAATCACAACAGGTCAATAAAAGTTGTGAAAGTGAATTTAATCCTTTAATAACCCGGGTAATGTTGATTTTTCGGGTTATGTTTTAGAAAATTGGAGAAGCTTTCTTTTGGTTAAAAAAGTAAGACCAAGAGGCTTTTCGAAAAGTTTAAGGAAATTCAAAAAAAACTTTGTGATCCTTTGTGCTTTTGTGTCTTCGTGGCAATAAAGATATTGTATATAGCTTGCGAATTTTTGCAACTAAGGCTCTAAGACTCAAAGTTGCACTAAAAAAATTCTTTTAATTTCCACAAGCTTCTAAAACGGAACTATTTTGCGTTAGGGATAGAAGCGGTTAGCTTTTTGGGTATTTTCTCCCAAAAACTAAAAGCGGATAGCCCGACCCCGCGATTTTTCTTCGCGGGGGAACGCCCAAAAAAACCCCGAAAAATTCGGGGCTCAGTTTTAATCTTTTACGATAGGATCCATTTTCCAGGATTCCATAAATTTTGTGGTATAATTTCCATCTATATAATCCGGATGGTCCATCAATTGCCTGTGGAACGGGATGGTGGTTTTAACACCTTCTATCACGAACTCGTCCAGGGCGCGCCGCATTTTGCTTATGGCTTCATCCCTTGTTTGGGCGGTAGTGATCAACTTGGCGATCATGGAATCGTAATTGGGCGGGATGGAATAGCCGCTGTACACGTGTGTGTCTATGCGAACTCCGTGCCCACCGGGAGCGTGTAAATTGGTGATTTTTCCCGGGCTTGGCCTAAAATCGTTATAGGGATCTTCGGCATTGATCCTGCATTCTATGGAATGCATTTTTGGAAAATAATTTTTTCCTGAAATTGGCACTCCGGAAGCGACCAGAATTTGTTCCCTGATAAGATCATAATCTATTACCTGCTCGGTAATTGGGTGTTCTACCTGGATACGTGTATTCATTTCCATGAAGTAGAAATTCCGGTGTTTATCTACCAAAAATTCCACCGTACCGGCGCCTTCGTATTTTATATATTCTGCAGCTTTTACGGCCGCGTCTCCCATTAGTTTCCTGAGTTTATCTGTCATAAACGGGGATGGGGTCTCTTCGGTAAGTTTTTGATGGCGACGCTGAATGGAGCAATCCCTTTCGGAAAGATGACAGGCTTTACCTGTGCTGTCTCCTACGATCTGAATTTCGATATGCCTTGGTTCCAGGATCAGTTTTTCCATGTACATGCCGTCGTTTCCGAAAGCGGCAGCGGCTTCCTGGCGTGCAGAATTCCAGGCATCATGAAGTTTATCTTCTGTTAGAACGGCGCGCATTCCTTTTCCTCCACCGCCGGCAGTAGCTTTAAGCATCACGGGGAAACCCATTTCTTTGGCTACTTTAAGGCACTCGTAATAATCTTTCAAAATCCCATCGGATCCAGGAATACAGGGAACTCCTGCTTCCATCATCGTGGCGCGGGCAGAGGCTTTATCGCCCATCCTGTCGATCATGGTTGGACTTGCCCCAATAAATTTAATGTTGTGCTCCTCGCAAATCTTTGAGAATTTGGAGTTTTCGGCCAGGAATCCGTAGCCGGGATGAATTGCATCTGCATTGGTAATTTCGGCAGCCGCAATGATATTTGAGATTTTCAAATACGACAAATTACTTGGCGGGGGACCTATACAAACGGCTTCATCGGCAAATCTTACGTGAAGGCTTTCGGCATCGGCAGTAGAATAAACCGCGACGGTTTTAATTCCCATTTCCCTGCAAGTCCGTATAATGCGCAAGGCGATCTCTCCCCGGTTGGCAATTAATATTTTTTTAAACATACCTATAAATTTTTTACTGACGCAGAAAAATTAAATTCTGAAAAGAAAGGGTATAATTAAGATGGATCCACCAAAAACAATGGCTGATCAAATTCTACCGGGGAAGAATCTTCAACCAGCACTTTTACTATTTTACCCGAAACTTCACTTTCAATTTCGTTAAACAATTTCATGGCTTCAATAACACAAAGTACATCACCTTCTTTAATGGTATCGCCCACCTCTACAAATACGGTTTTGTCTGGAGAAGGTTTTCGATAAAAGGTACCTATAATAGGGGATTTAACGATTATAAATTTTGAATCATCATCGGCCGGTTTCTCACCTGCTGAAGACGGGGTTTCCGGGGCAGGAGCTTGTTGCTGCTGTATGGGCATTTGCTGTTGCATTTGGCCTCCCATGGGATATTGCTGAATATAGGTAGGTTCTTTGCCTTCGGTTCCTGTCCTTATCGTGATCTTGATATCGTCCATCTCAAGTTTCACTTCACTTGCACCAGATTTGGCTACAAACTTGATTAAATTCTGAATTTCTTTTAAATCCATAATATTAGGGTGTTGGTTTTTTAAGAATTATAGGCCCATTTAAAATAAATGGATCCCCATGTAAATCCGCCTCCAAATGTGGCAAAGATAATAGTGTCTCCTTTTTTGAGTAATTTTTCGTAATCGCTTAACAATAACGGAAGCGTTGCCGAGGTAGTATTCCCATAACGCTCAATATTCATCAGCACTTTCTCATCTTCAACATTTATACGGCTCGCCGTTGCGCCAACTATTCTTTTATTGGCCTGATGGGCGATCAGCCAATCTATATCATTATTGGTGAGGTCGTTCTTTTTCATGATCTCTTCGCTCACATCGGCCATTTTTGAAACCGCGAACTTATAGATGGTTTTTCCATCCTGCTGCACATAATGAAGCCTTTTGGCCACGGTTATCTCTGAGGGAGGCATCAAGGAACCACCAGCTTCAATTTTCAGGGATTCCCTGCCAATTCCGTCGCTTCGTAAAATTTCATCCTGTAAGCCCAAACCTTCAAAATTAGGCTCAAACAATGCGGCACCGGCCCCATCTCCAAAGATGATACAGGTTGTCCTGTCTGTATAATCTATAATTGAAGACATTTTATCTGCACCAATCACCAATACTTTTTTATATCTCCCACTTTCAATATAAGCGGCCGCGGTAGACATTCCGTATAGAAATCCGGAACAGGCAGCTTGTATATCATAGGCAAAAGCATTTATTGCACCTATTTGGGTTGCCACATAAACAGCAGTAGCTGCCACGGGTAAATCCGGGGTGATGGAAGCAAGCAAAACCAGATCGATCTCTTCTGGGTTTATTTTGGATTTTCTTATAAGATCCTCTGCGGCTTTGATAGCCATGAAAGAAGTTCCTTTCTCGGGATCTTTAAGGATTCGACGCTCTTTGATGCCAGTTCTTGAAAAGATCCATTCATCGTTGGTCTCGACCATTTTTTCCAACATCTTATTGGTCAATACATCTTCAGGGACATAGGCACCTACAGCGGTTATTGCTGCCGTGATTTTACTCATAAAAATCAAATTTATTAACTAAGTAGCCCGCATAATTCATGACACATGAAAGACATCTGCTACAAATTTCTTGAAATGGCGTGCAAATTACGGCCTTTTTAGGACTTATTCAACTTAAACCAAAAAACTCTCACCAGGTGAGAGTTTTTTGTAATATCAAAGTTGTTTTTTATGCTTCTACTTCTTGGGTATTGTCTATTAACACTTGTCCGCGGTAATATAATTTATCTTCAAACCAATGTGCCCTGTGATACAAATGTGCTTCTCCAGTAGTAGGATCTTTGGCAATTTGTGGAACAGAAGCTTTATAATGGGTTCTTCTTTTATCTCTTCTGGTTTTGGAGGTTTTTCTCTTAGGATGTGCCATTGTTACGTATTATTTATCGTTTAATAATTTTTTTAATTTATTCCACCGGGGATCAATTTCTTCCCCGTTATCATTCTCTTCAATATCTTGATCCTCTTTTGGACTTAATTCTTCTAACTTTTCGAGTACTTCACTCTTGAGCGTTCCATCTAATACTCCGGGATGAACCCTTTTTAATGGAACTGACAACACGATTAATTCATAAATGTATTGAGCGACATTTAACTGATATTCAGAGTGAGGCAAAATAAGCAACTCCTCATTGTCGTCATTAAAGCTATCGCCAAACTTGACCACCAGCGTTAATTCAGCATCAATTGACTGATCATAAGGCTCATTGGTAAGGTCACAATTCACGTTTACCACTCCTACAGCTTTAAAAGTAAGCTCCATTATGGTACTCTTTTTCTCAAACAGCAAATCAATTTTTACATTGGCACTGTTAAAATCATCGTATTCAAAATGCTCAAAGAACTCTCTATCTATAAGGTACTCAAACTCGTGCTTTCCTTGTTTTAACCCCACAAACGGGATTAAAAACGCCGCTAATTTCTTCATAACATCATCTTTTTCGAGCGTCCGGCCCTCCGGAAAAGGCAGGCGCAAAGATATTAAATATATTGAATAAAGGTTCTTTATAAACAAATTTTTGTTTATATCTTTTTGGTCTGTTTTTTAAGGGGGTTTTTGGTGAGTTTTTTATATTCCTTTCTAGTATGATAAATTTCAATGGCCTTAAAAACGGCTTCCTTAAACGAATTGATATTTGCGCAATCTTTACCGGCAATATCAAAAGCAGTTCCGTGATCGGGTGAAGTTCTCACCTTGCTTAAACCGGCGGTAAAGTTTACGCCTTCCCCAAAGGACAAAGTTTTAAATGGAATAAGTCCCTGGTCGTGATAGGAAGCCACAACGGCATCAAAACTCTCATGGTTTTTTGAACCAAAAAAACTATCGGCGGCATAAGGTCCATATACCAGGATTCCTTTTTCCCGTAATTTTTGAAGGGTGGGCTTTAAGACATCTTCATCTTCCTTCCCAATTAATCCATTATCCCCACTGTGCGGATTGATCCCCAAAACAGCGATCTTAGGTTTGGAGATCCTGAAATCCTGCTGAAGGGTCTTTTTTATGATCGCGATTTTCTTCTCGATCAATTCGGGAGTAATTTTCCCGGCAATATCTTTAAGAGGAACGTGATCTGTAAGCAAACCTACTTTAAGATCATCGGTGATCATAAACATCAGGCTTTCTCCGTTTAATTCCTTCGCCAGATAATCTGTATGGCCCGGGAATTGAAAGTTTTCAGACTGGATCGTATTTTTGTTGATGGGAGCGGTTACCAATACATCTACCTCATCATTCTTCAGGGCCGCGGTTGCAGCTTCCAGGGATTTAAAAGCGTAGTTCCCAATTTCGGGATCTTCGGCACCAAAATTTATGGGCACATTTTCCTTCCAGACGTTCACTATGTTTATCTTTCCTTCAATAGCTTCGGAAGCTTTGTCAATTCCCTGGAAATTCAGGGAAAGGTTAAAATGTTTTTTTAAAAAGCTCAAGGTTTTTACCGAAGCAAAAATAACCGGGGTACAAAAATCCAGCATCCGGGAATCGTCAAAGGTCTTCAGCACTATTTCGCCTCCAATCCCATTTAAATCCCCTATACTTATTCCCAGTTTCAATTTTTCAGCAGACTTCATAAATTATCCCCGTTTTTTATTTCTATTTTTACACCACAAATGTAAGAATAATCCATAAATATGTTTACAGGAATTATTGAAGAAGTAGGAGAAGTTATTGAAAGTGCCCGTGAAAATGGCAATCTCAATATAAAAATTGCCGCTAAAATGGTACCCGAATTAAAAATCGATCAAAGCGTGGCTCACAATGGAGTTTGCCTGACGGTAGTTGATATTAAAGACGGGATTTACACTGTTACCGCAATTAAGGAGACCCAGGAAAAGACTAATCTTGGAAATTTGAAGCAAGGCGACCGGGTGAACCTGGAGCGCGCGATGATCCTTGGCGACCGCCTGGACGGCCATATTGTACAAGGCCATGTTGACCAGACAGGGATTTGCAAAAACATTAAAGAGGAAAACGGAAGCTGGCTTTTCACCTTTGAATATAATCCCGGGATGCACAATATTACCATAGAAAAGGGTTCTATTACTATTGACGGAGTGAGCCTGACGGTGGTAAATTCTAAACTGAACGAATTTAGCGTAGCCATTATTCCCTACACTTATAGCAACACCAATTTTAAACAACTCAAACAAGGCGATAAGGTAAACCTGGAATTTGATGTGATAGGGAAATACGTAAAACGATTGACCGAGCTTTCCTAAGAAATTTTTCTGATCCTTAAAAAGTAAATACCCAGCGCAAGACCGGCGGTTGCCAATAAATAAATATTATCGTCTATAGGAAGTATTAAGCCTGGAGGCGGTGGTTCACCACTTACATCATCAGTAGTCATCTGCGGTTCGGGAAGCTTATGGGAATGGGATTGTCCCCATGAGATCATCGACAAAAGCATCACAATTATCGATGAAAGAATTCTATGCCGCACTCGTCTTTTCATAATCGTGCGTAATGTACTACAACAATTTTAAAAAACATACGCATAACAAGAATTTGACCATTTCCTGCCAAGCCGCACCGGGACTGGTAAAGACCTAATTCGGGGGTTAATTAAGCTGTTGGAATTAGGTTAAAAATCCAAAACCGGTTAATTAAACCGGCAGAACCGAATATTTGGGGGAATAAAAAGATCAATGAATTGAGGGAAATTTTTTCCCGGAAACTGTAAGAAAATAGATCCCCAGGCAAATTCCAGCGACCAAAAGAAAGATTATATTAGTATCCAAAGGGAGTTCTAGCCCCGGAGGAGGAGGTCCCCCCGGGCCAGAGTTCATCTGAGGCTCGGGAAGTTCTTTATTTTGAGCCCAGGTACAGGTAGATATCATTATTATGAATACTGACAAAAGGATAATATTTGGCGCTATTATTTTCATAACCGTGCAAAATGAATTACAACAATTTTTTATAACCAAAAAGCTTTGTGTGGGGAGAACTTTAGAATTTCAATCAGAAAATTTTTCTAAGTTGGGGAAGGATAAAATAAACTGAGTAATAAAGATAAATAATTTACTGATAGGATGCTACAAAATTATTCTATTCACTAGATGCGGAAATTGAAGCAGGGAATTTCTTACCTGCAAATCCCAAAAAATAAATTCCAAGACCAAGTCCTGCTGCCATAAGTAAATAAATGTTAGAATCTATGGGAAGAACAAGTCCAGGAGGTGGTGGACCGCCTTGCTTGCAATCTGCTGCGGGATAACATCCCCCATTGCAATATTTAAACCCAGCAGTTGCACACGTCTGGGCAAGGGCATAAGAAGATAATGAGAGCAATGTCACAATAAAAAGTACTATTCTCTTCATAATTAGGTTAGTAATAACTTGGGGCGCAGTAACAAACATATTTTAAAAGAATCTAGGTATCAAAACAATTCGATGAAACACATCGTTTTCTCGATAAAAAGCCAATATTTTTTTATTTTCCGGAACTTTTAAAGGATTTTCAGGCAAAAAGCCTCATTTATCAAAGAAAGATATGAAGTAAATTGACTGGGAAAATTATTTGTCGGGAATATGGAGAAAAAAAATGAATGTTGATTTTTATGTACCTAACTATGGCTTAAGTGTACTGAATGTATTCCATAGAAGATGAATTTCGAAGTTATCAAAAGATCCAAGAATCGTGCATGAAGTTAATGTACACCATCCTTAATGCCCCTAAAGTGTCATAAGGAGATATTCCCCCAAGCCTCATCTATCATTTGCTCTAATCCATATTCTGGCCGCCATCCAAGTAAAAATTTTGCTTTATTGTTATCAAGCCAGGTAGAATGGTATTTCGTTTTCATCTTTACCGATTTAATCTTACAAGTTTTTAAAAGATAATCGGCTGCTTTCCCATAATTAAATGGCTCGTCCATGGATATATTGAAGGTTTGCTGTCTTGCCTCAATGTGATCCAAGGAGATGCAAATAGCAGAAACAAGGTCGTTCAGATGCACAATATTCCTTTTCATTGGGTTTCCATTTGCATCTAGCATGAGAGGAATGATATTCACTTTTTGATATTCCAACGCGGTTTGGGCCTTAATCATTTTGTGCCATACAGGTACACCAAATACCTGTTTCCCAAATGTAAGGTGCTTCTTTAAATCCTCCCCTTGCATTATCCAAGGAGCACGAAGACAGGTACCATCAAGGTTGTATTGCACGTAATATTGCTGCAGCATAGTTTCCTCAAGTACTTTTGACAATGCATAACATCCAGGATAGGCGGCATGGGCCTGCTGCTCATTGATTGGGTTTTTGTACGGATAAAAATAATGTCCCAAGGATGCATCTCCACCAATCAATATAAAGCGTTTGAAACCACTGGCTTTCCTACAACTTTCCAGTAGCCAGAATAATCCCTTTATCGCAACATCCATAATTGTTTCAGAATCTTCCTTAGTGGTGGCCAAGTGGACCACATGAGTGATATCCTTCATGGCCTTTTGTACAGTTGGCCTGTCGGATATTGAACCATGGATAACCTCCAAACGGCTATTGGGGGTTAAACTGCGCTGATGACAGAAGGCTCTTATGGTTCCTTTTTGTTTTGGGGCACCAAAAAAGGCGTTAATAAAAGCCTGTCCTACCTTTCCGGTGGCTCCAGTAACTAGGATTTTTTTTTCAATCGCTTTCATACTTATTTGATATTGTTTGTCCGAACGTTATGCTCTTCATAGTTTCCATTTACAGAGCCTATAGACAATAGGGTCGATGATTGCGTCCAAGTTCTCTATTCAAGGTGTATGTCTTCAAACGGAGAGATAGTTTAACCGTGCAAAAAAGAACTTTTAAGTAATTCTGCATTATCATTTTGATAATGGTATGAGCTCTACACGTCTAAAAAAGATTTCAGCTGCTTCAGATTGTATTTGGATGCGTCCTTTAGAAGGTTTTACATTGGTTGCTTTATTTACCAAGGTCCCGTTAAGAAAAATAGTGATTTCATCACCTTTGACCTCGCATTCCAATAGGTTCCATTCCCCTGCTGGTTTTTCAACATCGTTTATGCCTTTAAAATCGATCACATCCCTCCAATTTGGGTCACGCCCAAACCAGTTGATTCGATTTTCCTTTATTGTCACCTTACGGCCGTTAGGTTGAAAAACAAATGAACTTCCCTGTTTTTTCTTTGCCACGGCACATGTAATTTCAAATTTATCACTCCCATCGCCCACCACTATAAAATCGCCGGTACCTCCTTCAATTATTTGACATTCTATGGAGGTCATCCATATTCCCTGCTTACTACCGTCCTCTCCTTTTGAGTGCAATAGAATACCGCTGTCTCTTGCATTTTCCAGCCTAGGTGCGTGGGTTGCCATACCCCATTTAAATTCTGTGATAAGCCTATAATCTTTATATTCTTTATCAGTAGTAATACACCCCCATTCTTCTCCAGAAATCCGTATCATCCCATCTTGGACCGTAAAGACTTTCTTTGGGTCATTGTCCCGGCCACGATTTTGAAGAAAAGAATACCATCCGTCTAAATTTTTTCCATTAAATAATTCTATAGGAGCATTTTTTACAACTCTATCCCCATAAGTTGACTGTTGGTTATCTTGTGCAAAAGATATGACGCAGTTGCTGAAAATTGCAAAAATCAATATTAAAGTTGATTGTTTCATATGTTGAACATTTATGGTTTTAACTTCTTAATAACAAGTACTTAATTAGCCATCCCCCGTTTTTTTAATTGAACATTATATCAAGTTGTCCGTTATCCATTATTGGTTCTGTATTTTGAATTTTCCATCGCATTTTTACCGGCATCAATAGGTTGGATACCACTTTGC